>WLMP01000039.1 GCA_009700155.1 Actinomycetota bacterium | reverse complement strand
TGAAGAGCGAACTATTATTTTCTTTGAAGCACCACACAGAATTACTGAATCCCTAGAAGATGCTCAAACCGCATTTGGCTCAGATCGTGATGCTGCAGTCTGTCGTGAGATGAGTAAACATTATGAAGAAGTTGTGCGCGGTAGTATTTCTGAATTAATTGATTGGGCAAAGTCAAAAGATATTCTTGGTGAGATTACTGTTGTAGTTGAAGGGTTTAATCCTGGAACTAGACAATTTTCAGTTGAGGATTTAGTTAAGTTAGTTATTAAGCAAGAAGAGGCTGGCGAGAGCCGTAAAGAGGCAATTGCTCAGGTTGCAAAGGCAAATAAAGTATCTAAACGGGTAGTTTTTGATGCAATGGTGGCCCATAAGAGTGGCGATAAGATCTGATCATGGCTGATAAATCTTTTTATCTAACTACACCTATTTACTATGTAAATGATGCGCCTCATATTGGCCATGCCTATACAACTGTGGCAGGTGATGTATTAACCCGTTGGCATAGACAACGTGGTGAATCAGTTTGGTTTCTTACTGGAACAGATGAGCATGGGCAAAAAGTCTTAAACACTGCAGAAAGTAATAACACTGCTCCACAGGATTGGTGTGACAATTTAGTAGAAGCTGCGTGGAAGCCTGTTTGGAAAGATTTGAATATTGCAAATGATGACTTTATTAGAACAACTGAAAAACGACATACCCAACGCGTGCAAAAATTTTTACAAGGACTTAAGGATGCCGGCCATATCTATGCAGGAAAATTTGAAGGCCCATACTGCATTGGATGTGAAGAATTTAAACTACCTGGTGATTTAATCGAAGGTAAGTGCAAGATACATTCCAAGCCAGTAGAGATGCTTAGTGAAGATAATTGGTTCTTTAAACTTTCAGCTTTTCGTCAGCCACTGTTAGACCATTACAAAAATAACCCAAGTGCTTGTGAGCCCGCAAGTGCTAGAAATGAAGTTATTTCATTCCTTGAAGGTGAAGTTCGTGACTTATCTATTTCTAGATCGACATTTGATTGGGGAATACCAGTTCCCTGGGATACAAAACAAGTAATTTATGTTTGGTTTGATGCATTATTAAATTATGCAACTGCAGTTGGACTTGGAGATGATCCTGCATCTGAAGGTGGAGAAAAGTTTAAAAAGACTTGGCCAGCCGATGTGCACCTAGTTGGAAAAGATATTTTACGTTTTCATGCGGTTATCTGGCCAGCAATGTTAATGGCAGCAGGAGTTCCAGTTCCAAAGAAAGTTTTTGCTCATGGCTGGCTACTTGTTGGTGGCGAGAAAATGTCTAAAAGTAAGTTAACCGGTATAGCACCAAGTGATATCACTAAAGATTTTGGTGTAGATGCATTTCGATATTACTTTTTAAGAGCGATTCCATTTGGAACCGACGGGTCATTTTCTTGGGAGGATATGGCTGCTAGATACACCAGTGAACTAGCTAATGACTTTGGAAATTTAGCATCTAGATTAATTGCTATGGTTGAAAAGTATTGTGATAACAAAGTGCCAGCAGTTGCTACAGATAAAGGCTTAGCACAGCTACTTTCCGAAACCGTAAAAATTGCTGATGAAAGAATTTGTGCACTTGATTTTCAAGGTGGAATAAATGCAATCATGGATTTTTGTAAGCGAGTAAATGGTTATGTCACTGAAAAACAGCCTTGGGTAGTTGCTAAAGATTCAGCAAATAATGCTGAGCTGGCAGAGATTTTATATAACACTGCTGAATCACTTCGAGCTCTTGCTGTTTTATTGCATCCAGTAATGCCAGAGGTCACTGAAAAACTTTGGCGCAGTCTTGGTGCAGACAAGTCAATTGGCGATATTAAGTCTCAAAAAATTTCTGAAGTAGCAAACTGGGGACAACTACCTGCCGGAAGCACAGTTACTAAAACTGAGGTTCTATTTCCAAGATTAGAAGAGGCTAAATAATTTATGGCAGATCGTCATAATCGCGATCTAGATAGAAAGCCTGGTCCACTTCCAACTCCACTTAATAGTAAAACTGTTGATTCACATGCCCACCTCGAGTTAATTCACAATAGCGAGCCAGATTCACCACTTATAAAAGAAACTTTAGATGAAGCTGCTAGCGTTGGAATAGATCGAGTTGTTCAGGTTGGATATTCAGCAGAGCAATCTATTTGGTCGGTCAAGTGTGCTGAAGCTTTTGTAGGAAGAGTTTTGGCTGCGGTAGCACTTCATCCAAATGAAGCACCTGTTGTTGATGATTTAGAGAAAGATTTACAAGTAATTCAAGAGTTAGCTAAGAATCCACGAGTTAGAGCAATTGGTGAAACCGGATTAGATTTTTTTAGAACTCCACCAGAGCTACAAGAGAAGCAAAAGTACTCATTTCGCCGTCATATAAAGATTGCCAAAGAAAATGATAAAGCTTTAGTAATTCATGATCGGGATGCACATAGAGCGGTACTTGACTTATTAATGGAAGAACAAGCACCAGAAAAAACTATCTTCCACTGCTTTTCAGGAGATCTTGATATGGCTAAAGAGTGTGTATCAAATGGCTATTTTCTCTCCTTTGCTGGCACAGTTACATTTAAAAACGCACCAGAATTAAGGCAAGCAGCAGAATTTATACCAATCGAGTTAATGCTAGTAGAGACAGATTCACCATTTCTTTGCCCGATGCCAAATCGTGGTGCTTTAAATACCCCAGCACAAATTCCAAATACTTTAAGAGTTATTGCAGATGTCAGAGGTATATCAGCTGATTATTTAGCTGCTGCAATCTCTGAAAACTCTGAGCGGATCTTTGGAAAGTTTTAAATGACAAATCTATTAGGTGCAGTTGAGATTAGATCTTTAGCACAAGCACTTAATCTGAAACCGACAAAAAAATTAGGGCAAAATTTTGTAGTAGATGCTAATACTTGTCGAAAAATAGTTAAGTTAGCCGAAGTTAACTCATCTGATGTTGCTTTAGAAATTGGCCCAGGTTTAGGATCTTTAACATTAGCCCTTTTAGATGAAGCTAAACAGGTAATCGCAATTGAAATTGATGACCGACTAGCCAATCAGTTGCCAGTAACAACTAAAGATCGTGGGTTTAATAGTGATAATTTAATCGTTATAAATCAGGACGCTATGGTGGTTACTGAACTACCAATTGAGCCAACAGTATTAGTTGCAAATCTTCCTTATAACGTTTCAGTACCAGTTTTATTAAATGTGTTAGAAAATTTCCCATCAATTACTAGAGGGGTTGTGATGGTGCAAAGTGAGGTTGCAGATCGGCTAGCGGCCTCAGCAAATAACAAAGATTATGGATCACCAACTGTCAAGGCTAATTGGTGGGCAACTCTTAAATTAGCAGGAACAGTTAGTAGATCAGTTTTTTGGCCAGTGCCTAATGTTGATTCATCCCTTGTTCGCTTTGATCGACACAAACCACTTGGTAGTCAAACCGAAAAAGAAGCAACCTTCTTAGTTATCGATCAGGCATTTGCAAAGCGACGAAAAATGCTAAGGAGTGCCCTTTCGCAGCTATTGGGATCTAATGCAGAGCAAACTCTAATCTCTGCTGGGATTGACCCAACTGTTCGAGGAGAGGTTTTAACCGTAGAAGAGTTTCTTCAGATTGGTATGCAATTAGTTAACGGCAATTCCACCAAGTAAGTTGTTAAAGCAATACGCTTTGGCATCATGAGATCTAGAGGTGTTATTGCCAGAGTGCCTGCAAAGGTAAATCTGCAATTATCTGTTGGCCCACTTGGTAGTGATGGCTACCATGAAGTGATAACAGTATTTCAAGCAATCTCACTTTTCGATGATGTAAGTGTGGCAACTGCCCCAGTTGGAAATGGTTTAACAATTGATATTTCAGGTCAAACTTCTAGCGGTGTGCCGGCAGATAGCAGTAACTTAGCAATTCGCGCAGCTGATCTAATGATTAAAACTTATGACCTACCAACAGATTTAGTAATTAAGTTGAAAAAAGAGATTCCAGTTGCTGGTGGTATGGCGGGTGGAAGTGCAGATGCTGCTGGTGTAATAGTTGGGTTAGATTCATTATTTGAATTAGGACTTTCTCGAGATGAAATGGAATCTGTTGGTAGCAAAATTGGTAGCGATGTACCATTTTCAATTTGCGGTGGGGTAGCAATTGGATCAGGCAGAGGAGATCAAATAACTCCAGCACTTGCTAAAGGAAATTATTTTTGGGTACTTGCATTATCTGGTCAGGGACTGGCAACGCCATCGGTTTATCAAGAGTGTGATCGATTACGTGAAGGTTTATCAATTGCTACTCCACAAGTTAGTGAGCCATTAATGCAAGCACTTCGAGCAGGTGATGCTAAAGCATTAGGTAAATCTCTAAGTAATGATTTGCAATCAGCGGCTTGTTCATTAAGACCAGCGCTTAGATTAGTTTTAGATGTAGGAGTTGATTACGGAGCACTTGGCGGTATTGTCTCTGGTTCAGGACCTACTGTTGCTTTCTTGGTATCAAGTGATGAGCACGCGATGGATTTAACTGTTGCATTAAGTGCTAGTGGGGTTGTTTCATCAGTTGTAAGAGCAACTGGACCAGTACCTGGCGCACGAATAATTGAAAGTTTTTAATTTATCCAGTTATAAGGGATAATTCAGGTTCCGCCATTGTGTAGTGGCTAGCACATGAGCCTTTGAAGCTCAGGGTCCAGGATCGATACCTGGTGGCGGAGCCACCAAAAGAAAGGGGCTAGTGATGAGTAAGTTAGATCTTGTCATTGTCCTCGCAGCAGGTGATGGCACCAGAATGAAATCAAGTAAGGCAAAAGTCCTTCATGAAATTGCCGGTCGAAGCATAATTGAGAATGTTTTAGCAGCTGTTGCGCCGATTTCAGCAAAAAATACAACAGTAGTTGTTGGCGCCGATAAAGATGCTGTCGTTGAGCATTTATCTACGATCTCTTCAAAAATTAAAACTGTTGAACAAAAAAAGCGTAATGGCACCGGGGGTGCAACCCAAATTGCTTTAGCAGAACATAGCGGTGATGGCACAGTATTAATTCTGGCTGGAGATACTCCACTTTTAACTACACAGACTTTGCAGGAATTTTTAGATGCCCACCATAATGATAAAAATCAAGCCTCGGTCTTAACTGCGCTACTTCCAGATCCAACTGGGTATGGTCGAATTATTCGGGCAGATAATGGTTTGATCTCTAAAATTATTGAGGAAAAAGATGCGACCGATTCCCAAAAAGAAATTGATGAAATCAACACCGGGGTCTATTTATTTGATTTAAAAACCCTTCGCCAGGTGATAAATGATTTACAAAGTGATAATGCCCAAAAAGAGCTATATCTAACCGACACAATTGAACTAATTAATAAGAGTGGTGCAAATGCTTTTGCAATTCTTTCTAATGATTACACCGAAACCCTAGGAATTAATGATCGCACGCAATTAGCTGAGTGTGCAGCTATTATGCGAGATCGAATTAATAATCAGCATATGTTAAATGGTGTCACTATTATCGATCCAACAACTACTTGGATTGATACTGAAGTTAGAATTGAATCAGATGTAGTTATCTATCCTTCAAGTGCAATTAGTGGAAAATCAATAATAAAATCAGCAGCCATAATCGGACCTCGCACTACCTTGGTAGATTGTGAAGTAGCAGAAGAGGCAAGTGTTATTGAAAGCTTTGCAACAAAATCTAAAATTGGAAAAGGCGCAAAGGTTGGTCCATATACCTATCTACGCAAAGGAACATTGCTAGATAATGAGAGCAAGGTTGGCGCCTTTGTTGAGATAAAGAATTCAACAATTGGTAAAGGCTCAAAGGTTGCCCACCTGTCATATGTAGGAGATGCGCAGATTGGTCAAGAGAGCAATATTGGCGCCGCTACTGTATTTGTGAATTATGATGGTGAAAACAAACATCAAACCAAAATTGGTGATCAGGTTCGAATTGGCAGTGACACCATGCTGGTAGCACCAGTAACGGTCGGCGATGGTGCCTATACCGCTGCTGGCTCGGTTATAAATGAAGATGTCCCAGCAGGGGCGATGGGAATTGGCCGCGCTCGACAAGTAAATATCTTAGGTTGGGTTCTAAAAAAGCGAAAAGATAGTAAATCTGCTGCGGCTGCTAAAAAAGCTGGTGCAAAAGAGTAAGGAATTACTAGTAGAGTTAACCTAGGTTCACCACAGTGAGGGGGAAGCTAAACTGAACGAATTGCGCTTATCCTCCGAAAAACGTTTGCGGTTATTTACCGGAAGAGGCTATCCAGAGCTAGCAGATGAAGTTGCATCTGAACTTGGTATTCCAATTACACCAACATCTGCATATGACTTTGCAAATGGTGAAATATTTGTCAGATTTGAAGAAAGCGTTCGAGGCAGTGATGCCTTTGTAATTCAAAGCCATAGCGCTCCAGTAAATAAACAAATCATGGAGCAATTAATTATGGTTGATGCGTTAAAGCGGGCATCAGCAAAACGAATAACAGTAGTAGCACCTTTCTATGGATATGCCCGTCAAGATAAAAAACATCGCGGACGTGAACCGATCTCAGCAAGATTAATGGCAGATCTTTTTAAGACTGCTGGTGCCGATCGATTAATGTGTGTTGATTTACACACATCTCAAATTCAAGGATTTTTTGATGGTCCAGTAGATCATCTATTTGCTCTGCCACTTCTTACAAATTATGTTGGTGGCAAGGTTGACCGAAAAAATTTAGTAATTGTCTCACCAGACTCAGGTCGAGTAAGGGTGGCAGAAAGATGGAGCGACTTACTAGGCGGGTGCAGTATTGCCTTTATTCATAAGACGCGTGATCCAAGAATTCCAAATGAATCAGTAACCGGCAAGGTTGTTGGTGATGTTAAGGGTATGACCTGCGTAGTTATTGATGACATGATTGATACAGCTGGCACAATCACAAAAGCAGTTGATGCCTTAATTGAGGCTGGTGCTAAAGATGTAATTATTGCCGCAACACATGCTGTTTTATCAGGACCTGCAGTCGACCGCTTGAAGAAATCTCGAGTATCTGAGGTAGTAGTTACTAATACCTTACCGATACCTGAAGAAAGTAGATTTGATAATTTAACAGTACTTTCAATCGCACCTTTACTTGCAAGGGCGATTAAAGAGGTCTTTGAAGATGGCTCTGTAACTAGCCTCTTTGACGGCCATAGTTAATTGCCAATTCCTGCGCTAGTTTTTTAGGATTTGTCCTTTTGCCTAAGGATTCGCTAATCTTGCCCCACGTTCCGGCGAGGGTTTATCCGTAATCGACGGCTCTCTCTAGGGAACGTATGCAACAAAAAATAGTTCCAAATAGAAGAGAGAGATGCAATGGCTGAGATTTCAATCAAAGGCGCTCGCCGCACTGAGTTTGGTAAAGGTGCCGCTCGCCGTTCTCGTCGTGATGGATTAATTCCAGCTGTTATTTATGGCCACGGTGAAAAGCCACAACATGTTGCACTTCCTTCAT
>WLMP01000038.1 GCA_009700155.1 Actinomycetota bacterium | reverse complement strand
TTGAAGCTGTAACGAACCACAGATTGCTAGATAAAGATCTGCGTTATGGGGGCGGACTCCGGAGGACCCGGGCCTCTTATTAATTTAGTAAAGGGGTGAATCCGGCAGTGCCGGATATATCGATGGCGCCCATCGACCCAATTGTTCTTAAATCATTAGCTGATCTTCAGCCAGCACTTTACTGGTTGGATGCTGACCCATTGGAGCCAGAGTCCCACTCAGCATTAGTTGGTGATGTGACTACTGATCTTTGTATTGTCGGCGCCGGCTATACCGGGCTTTGGACCGCGTTATTAGCTAAAGAGCGAAACCCAAAACGAGAAGTAGTAATTGTTGAACAGCGCGAGACTGGCAATGGTGCTTCAGGCCGTAATGGTGGTTTTTGTAATGCTTCTTTAACTCATGGCTTTGTTAATGGTTACACCAGATTTCCAGATGAGATGGCAGTAATTGAAAAGCTAGGTAGAGAGAATTTAAATGAAATTGAAGCAACTATTAAAAAATATAATATTGATTGTGATTTTGAAAGAACTGGTGAATTAAGAGTTGCAGTTGCCCCTTGGCAATTAGATGGCTTAAAGGAAGAGGCGATTGCTAGAAATGAAACTGGTGATCATGTTGAGGTATTAAGTAAGGAAGAGATAAGAAAAAGAGTTAACTCACCTTTATATGAAGGCGCCCTACATGATGCCGACGGCACAGCACTAGTTGATCCAGCACGTTTGGTATGGGGATTAGAGAAAGCTTGTTTATCTCTTGGTGTGAAAATCTATGAAAACTCAAAGGTTGAAGATTTAATAGATGAAGGCTCACAAGTTGTTATTAAAACTGCATATGGTCAGATAAAGGCAAATAAGGTTGCACTTGCTACCAATATCTACTCACCATTAGTTAAAAGCGCTAGAAAGTATGTAATTGCAGTTTATGATTTTCAATTAGTAACTCAACCTTTAACCAAAGAGCAGTTAGAAAGTATTGGTTGGAAAGGTCGCGAAGGTTTATCTGATGCTGGCTACCAATTTCATTACTATCGATTAACTAAAGAGAATGAAATCTTATGGGGCGGTTATGATGCAATTTATAATTACCACGGCAAAGTCCGGCAGGAGTATGAGGCCCGCCCTGAAACTTATGCAAAGCTTGCAACAAACTTCTTTAAGACATTTCCACAGTTAGCTGGTATTAAATTTACACATGGCTGGGGCGGTGCAATTGATACCTGCTCAAGATTTTCACCTTTCTGGGGAACTAATTTTGATGACAAGGTTGCTTACGTTCTTGGCTACACCGGCTTAGGAGTTGCATCAACAAGATTTGGTGCTTCAACCATGCTTGATTTGCTAGATGGAATAGATAATGAAGCAACTAATTTACAGATGGTTAAACATAAACCTATTCCATTCCCACCAGAGCCTTTTAGATTTTTATTTATCAGACTTACTCAATGGTCAATTAATAGAGCAGATCAAAATCAAGGCAAGCGAAATCTTTGGCTAAAGTTATTAGATCGACTTGGCCTAGGTTTTGACTCTTAATTTACTCGTATAAAAAAGGGCTTTTTAAATTAAATTGAATCCATAATTGTTATGGTTTCAGAATCTACATACTGCGCAGCAACTGGGCGCCAAGCTTTACTGGCATCATTTTCCATATGCGCATCCCAGCTTGCTCGATCACGCCAAACCTCCCAGACGCATAACTTATTAGCATCTTGAGTATCGCGGAAAACATCTAGAACTTCTAAACCATCCTCTGTTCTCATATGAGCTGCATGCTTTTGTAGTGGTCCTAAGAATTCAGGAATTTTTCCACTCTTAACATTGATCTCTACAAACAGATAAACCTTAGACATTTTTATACCATCTCTCTTTGTTGGTTTTGCTTCGGATTATCCGACGGAATTAAATCCTGCAATGGCACCCTCACAAAATTGCTGAAGCGTAATCCAGTCAGGTGATTCATCAGGAAAATCAATATCGCCTGAACCATTCTTTAACCCAATAGCTGCATCAGCCATTGGCTTTAACTTTAAATCTAATTCATCTAACTTACTGAACTCTACAAATGCTGCCTCAGTCATATTTACTGGTGGTACTTGATCCAAACCAGTACTCCACTCATTACATGCTGACTGTATTGTTGCGTAGATTTCAATTGCTAGATCTTCTTCAGTTGAGCAACTTGGTAGAAGTAGTAAACCTAGAAATATAAAAGGGGCGAGAAGTTTCTTGGACATTGGGTGATAGTACCGCTTAGATATGCATTTTTATAGTGCTTATCTCCAACTTAATATCTAAAATAGCTAAGTAATGTAATTTATCCTGATCATAAATTTTTACGATTACAAAATAGAGAATTTCATATTTGAATTTAGCTGGTGCGCCCGCAGGGATTCGAACCCCGAACCTTCTGATCCGTAGTTGGCCAGTAAATATGAGCTTTTAGTTACCTAAAACTCACCTTTGCTTGCCTATCTTTCCGACTGTGCTTACGCCCAATCAGAAAGTCAAATGCTCTATCCGTTGTCCTTCAGGAGTGATTATTACACAGAATTAAACTAATAAATAGGTTGCTGAACGGCCAGGGAACGGACAAGAAGTAAACTGAACAAGTGAGCGATAGGTCCTTGAGCAAGCGAATCAATATCAAAAAAGTGTTTATTCTTATTTGGCTGCTTTATTCAATAGCTTGGTTGGTTATCTTGTTTAGTGATACGGGAAAAAGTTTGCTAGGTGGAAATCTCATATGGGATTTATTCATTATTTTTGGAGGACTTATATCTGGATTTCCAATAGTTTGGTTTGTAGTTCTTTGTCTTGCAGGAATCTGGTCAGGGTTCACATTTCTAAAAGATTGGCTTTTTGACAAGTAATTTCCTGCTCAAGTTAACCAACCCCACCTTGTTTAATTTGTGTTGACTCCTGTTAATACACCCCAGTTAGAAATATCTCCTAAATTTAAACATTTTCTGAATCAATAGATCTGGCTGGATTTAGTTGAATTTAGTAGGGTATGAGTATGAAGCGAATAGCAATTAGTTTCGCCCTGATAGTAAGCCTAGTAATTCCCACCGCTTTACCAGTTAATGCTTCTGAGAAATGCCTAGCTAATTTTGCAGATAGTGAATGGACTAATGGAACTCCTGCGGCTGTGACAAGTTTGCTTGGATTTGATTTAGTGGAGAAGAAAACTCAATCTATTCCTGATTATATTAACTCGTACTACCTTTTTGGCGAACACACTGAGGTTACGACTTACAATTATGTGGGTAGAAATTGCAGCAGTAGAGATGTTAAAGTCTCCAAAGTTATAAACGAGCAGTCAATTATTTTTAAACATCAAAGTATAAATGAGTTTATAACTAAGTACGCGAAAAATTTCTTGACCCAAGAAAATTCGGTGAAGTACTACGCAGAGATTAGAGAAATTTTTGCTCAAAAGTCAATTGAAGTAGTGAAACAAACACAAGTACAGCGTGATTTTCGAGTAGTATCGGAGCCTGTTCGCAAAATTTTAGATGAAGCAGCCAAAAAATACGAAAGAAATGTAGTAGTGCCTCTTTCTACCTTTATCTACTTTCCAAGTAAATGTATTTACTTCAATGACACTGTTTACAATAGTGAAATTAGAGATAAAGTTTTTGCCATAGGTCTTAGAGCTAAAATCTTTAAGGGTAGTGTGGCATTTGCTTCTACAGGCGATTGTATTGGAGAGTTAAGGCAGGGGGGGTCCGACGGTTTATTTGAAAAAATTGCAGATGTTAAGTATGTTGTCTCTAGTGCACCAACTGCAACAAAGATAATTTGCAAAAAAGGTAAAACTCTTAAAACAATTCAAGGCACTAATTCAAAATGTCCTACTGGCTACAAGAAGGCTTAACTGATTACTAGATCAGTAAGTTGCTTCTGATTAGGAGTAAGAACGTCAGTAATTTTATGCTCAAACGTGAAGTGCACCCACAAGGATATGAACTCCAAACCCTCTGATCCTTGGTTCACCGGTGAATTAGTAGTTTTTCAAGATTGATCAGTTTTACTACTTAACAGTTGTGCTGGCCTTTGACTTGGAGGTGCCTCCTGCCAAAAGCTTATAACCTGACAGCTTTTGACTGGTGAGTATGGAGCCATAGTCATAACTATCTGTATTAACTACGATTGAGATTTGCTTTGAACTACCTTTAGATGCTTTTAAAGTTATCGACTCTTCGCTGATATTAGAAAAAATCGCAATTAGATATTTGCCATCAGAATTCTTATCTACCGCTAACTTAATTGATGAGGTGGGTGAATTTACTTTATTACCCAAACTAGATTGGCTGGCAGGGTTTTGAAATCTATTTTTATTAAGTCCGATTAGCTCTGCTTCTGACCAATTTTTTAATGTTAATTTATATGCCCCAAAAGTTGAAGTGGAGGGATTATTTAATGCATCCTGAGAGGGTACTGGCATTGGATTAATGTAGGAGTATTCGCCTTGACCAAAGGCTTCTTTAACTTTCTTTAAAACTAAATTTGAAAAGAATTTTTGTGCATCGGTAACCCATTTAGGAAAATAGGTTTTGGCATCCGCCGCCTCAACCTCACCCTGTGCAATTCCTTTACGATCTGCTTGGCACTCTGCCTCGCAAGGAGTTGTTTGTGAAACAGTATTTAACTGTCTATATATCTCTGGATTTGTTGTCCAGATAAGTTTTTTGTCTTTTTCTACACAACTAACTTTCATTGAACTTCCTGGCAGTAAGGCTGCCTCGTTTAGCACCTGACACTCCCCACCTTCAATGATTGCCTTAGTTAGCAAGCTGTCAGATGAAGCGATTGAAGGTTGTGCAATAACAACAATTGCAGATAAAAAAATTGCTCCCGATCGAGTGATGTTCTTATACATAATCCTCCAAAGGTTACTAGTGCGCCCGCAGGGATTCGAACCCCGAACCTTCTGATCCGTAGTCAGATGCTCTATCCGTTGAGCTACGGGCGCAAAGTAAAGCGTTGGAAAGTCTATCGATTTATCAGGATGTGCCCAAACTTATTAACCGCTTCCAATCAACTTCTTTTACACGCGGCTTTCCAGCCAATTCACCAGAAATCACTTCAGATGCGTTGATTTTTTCCCACCCTACTTGATCTATTACCTCATGGCCTGATTTCAATAATCCTTCAACACCGGTTGAGTTTTTTGGCTCCTTTAAGTTTTCAATAATCAGATCTACTACATCAGATGAATCACTTTTGTTTGTGCCAATTACACCGACTGGCCCGCGCTTTGCCCAACCTGTCACATAAATATTGTGTTCAACATGACCTGCAATATTTGCTATTCGACCATTTTCAATCTTTATGCCAGGGTATTCAACTGCGTCATAGCCAATTGCTGTAACTACTAAACCTGTTTTGATTGTGAAAGTATTATCCGTTGCCACAACTTTTCCATCTTTAACTTCATTGATGGTAAATACAACTTCCTCTACTTTACCGCTGCCCTTTATCTCTTTTGGAGCTGCTAAAAAATTAATGTTAAGTTTTCTATCGACACCTTTTTTGCTGTGCTCTGCGATTAAACGCATAGCCTCTAGATTATTTCTTAAATCTTTTTCAACTTCACCCATTTGATCAACACGAATTACTGCTTGATTAATCTGATCAGAATCTATGTAAACATCGGTATTTTCTAATTTTGGTAGATCTCGTAGCTCTGGAGCGGTAAATGCAGCATGTTCTGGTCCGCGCCTGCCACAGATATAAACATTTCTTACTTTGCTAGCCTTAAAGATTTCAAGTGCATAAGATGCAGTATCAGTTGGTTCTAATTCAGATGGATCAAGTGCCAGCATTCTGGCAATATCCATCGCTACATTTCCAGCACCTATGACCACAGCAGTATCAGCATCTAAATCAACTGAGACATTTGTAAAATCAGGGTGGGCGTTATACCAAGGAACAAAATCTGCTGCAGAGATGCAATTACTTAACTCTTCACCAGGAATGCCTAATTTACGCCCAATTGTAGATCCAGTTGCTAACACAACCGCATCGTAGGCTTCACGCAAATCTTTTAAAGATATATCTTTACCTAACTCAACATTTGCAAACAACCTAAAACCACTCTCTTTTGCGATCTTTTCAAAAACCTTTGAAACTGTCTTAATTTTTGGATGATCTGGGGCAACACCACTTCTAACTAATCCCCAAGGTGTAGGCAGGCGTTCGATCATATCAATGGCAAATGTGATCTCATCATCTTGTGCCTTTTGTAGCGCCTGGGCTGTGAAGTAACCTGCAGGACCTGCGCCCACAATAGCTATTTTGTATTGCTTCATAAGTTAAAGCCTATCGTGAATAGATATATTTAATTAATTACAGTTTATTAGGTTCTATAGTCATTTTGCGACCAATACCATTTTTAAACATATCTACTGCCTTAACAAAATCATTTAACCCAAAACGGTGGCTAATCATTACATCTGGTTTTAAAATTCCAGATGCAAGTAAGTCACCAGCACGATCAAAGCTATGTAGTACCGCCATTGATCCTGCAATTGTAATTTCTTTGTTGTAGATCCAAAATGGATCGATTTCAATCCGAGTGCCAAGATTTGCAACACCAAATTGTAAGAAAGTTCCACCAGGCATAGTTCGCTTAATTGCATCTTGGATTGCAGCTTTATTTCCGGTGCAATCTATTACAACATCCCAGCCATGTTCAGTTTCAAACTCATCTGCAGAGGTTGCAACTTGAGTAATACCTAACTTTTTAGCAGTTTCTAAGCGCTCTTTGTTTATATCAACCATAGATACTGAAGCTGCGCCATTTCGTCTTGCTAACTCCATCATCATTAATCCCATAGTGCCAGAGCCGTAAATTAAATAATTAGATCCTGGAATACGTGGTAGCACGTCATAACCACGGACTGCGCATGAAAGCGGCTCAATGAGTCCGGCATCTTTAACATCGATCTCAGGTGGTAACAGGTAAAGGTTTTTTACTGGCGCTGCCACAAACTGTGCAGCTCCTCCTGGCTTTGTTACACCAATTGCATTCCAGTTAAGGCAGAGATTTCCACGGGCTCGCTTGCAGTAAAAACATTCACCACAAAAAAGTGATGGATCAGCTGCTACTAATTGGCCAACCTTAAACTCTGTTACTTTCTTTCCAACCTCAATAATCTTTCCACTAAATTCATGGCCAGGAATTATTGGCAGACTTGGGGCAAACTCGCCCTCTAAAATATGAAGATCAGTTCCACAAATTCCTGATGCAGCAACTTCAATAATTACTTCTCGGTCTTGGCAAATTGGATCGGCTACGGTTTCAATTGAAATCTGATCAATACCTGTGATTACGGCTGCCTTCATTTTGCTCTACTTTCTATAAATAGTTGAATTAAGAGTAATACAAATACAGGTTATGTTAAATGGCGGAGACGAGAGGATTTGAACCTCCGAAACCCTTTAGGGGTTAACCTCATTAGCAGTGAGGCGCACTAGACCGGGCTATGCGACGTCTCCAAGTGGTGAGTGAAGTTTACAGGCAGTTACCATGCTTTATTACCGGCATATCAACG
>WLMP01000037.1 GCA_009700155.1 Actinomycetota bacterium | reverse complement strand
TGAATCACTATTGATAAGTTAGTAGGTAGTAACTAGACTCTCGGATAATTGAATTCGATTGAGCCAAGGAGCTGTTGTGAGAACTCTGCAAAATTTTGTTAATGGTAAAAAGGTAAGTGCCACTTCAGATAAAGTCCAAGATTTAATTAATCCAGCAACTGGAGAAGTTTTTGCCAAAGCTCCTGTCTCTAATGCCGCCGATGTTGATAAGGCGATGCAGGCAGCAGCAGGTGCATTTGAGGTATGGAAAGAGTCAACACCTGGTGAGCGCCAGAAGGCGATTAATAAAATCGCAGATGCAATTGAAGCTAGAAGTGAAGAGTTAATCGGAATTGAATCTGAAAATACCGGTAAGCCGATTGCTGTTACTAGAGCAGAAGAGATTGGTCCGATGCTTGATCAAATTAGATTTTTCGCTGGTGCAGCAAGAAATCTAGAGGGCAAATCTGCAGCTGAATACTTTAAAGGTCACACATCATTTATTCGTCGTGAACCAATTGGAGTTTGTGCTCAAGTTACTCCTTGGAATTATCCAATGATGATGGCGGTATGGAAGTGGGCACCAGCAATTGCTGCTGGAAATACAGTTGTGCTTAAGCCAAGTGATACCACGCCAGTTTCAACATTGTGGATGGCAGAGTTGATGCAAGAGTTTTTACCAGAGGGAGTAATAAATGTTGTTGTCGGCGATAGGGATACTGGTAGAGCTTTAATTGAACATGAGATTCCACAAATGGTTTCAATCACCGGTTCAGTTCGAGCTGGCATGGAGGTTGCATCTAGTGCCGCAAAAGATCTTAAAAAACTACATTTAGAGTTAGGTGGTAAGGCACCAGTTGTGATTTTTGATGATGCAAATCTGCAAGCTGCATGTGAGTGGATAGCAGTTGCTGGTTACTTTAACGCAGGTCAAGATTGCACCGCTGCTACAAGAGTTTTAGTTGAAGCTAGCGCATATGAAGATGTAGTAGCACTTCTAACTGAGCAAGCTAAAAATGTAATTAAAGTTGGTATGCCAGATGAGGATGTACTAGTTGGCCCAGTAAATAATGCAAACCAATTAGCAAGAGTTCAAGGATTTTTAGATCGTGTACCTGCGCATGCTCGAGTAACAGCAGGAGGTACTGCAATTAAGCGCCCTGGCTATTTCTGGAACCCAACTGTGGTTGCAGATCTAAAACAAAGTGATGAGATGATTCAAAATGAGATTTTTGCACCTGTCATTACCGTGCAGAAGTTCACTGATGAGGCTGAGGCGGTACGCCATGCCAATGGCGTTAAGTACGGCTTGGCTTCAAGTGTTTGGACAAAGGATCATGGCCGGGCAATGAGAATGGCTAAAGCATTTGATTTTGGTTGCGTGTGGATAAATACCCATATCCCAATGGTGGCGGAGATGCCACATGGTGGATTTAAGCACTCAGGAACCGGCAAAGACCTTTCTGCTTATGGATTTGAGGAATACACTCGCATCAAACATGTGATGACTAACCTCAACGCCTGATAGATTTCCCCACATTCCCTTTAGTAACCGACCCATCCGACTAGAGAAAAGAAAGTGACCTAATGAAGAAAGATAAGAAATCACTCTCCCCAGAAGCTCGTGCAATTATCCGAGCACAATTAACTCGTCGTTCATTATTTGCTGGCGTCGGTGCAGCCTCAGCAGCTGGATTATTAGCAGCATGCGGAACAGGTTCATCTACAGGATTAGAGGCAGTAGTAGATGTAAGTGATACAGAAAAGATTGTTCGCTGGGCAAACTGGCCTTTGTATTTGGATTTTGATGAGGATACAAAGATTTATCCAACACTTGCTGCCTTTGAGCAAAAAAGTGGAATTAAAGCAACCTATGAAGAAGCAATTGATGACAACAATACATTTTACGGAAAAGTACAAGGTCAGCTTTCAATCGGATCTGATATCGGATACGACATTGTTACGCCAACAGATTGGATGGCAGCTAGATTTATTGAGCAGGGATATGCTCAAAAGTTAGATCCAAAAAATGTGCCAAACAAATCAAATATTCGTGAGGTGCTAGCGAATGTTGGCTATGACAAGGGCCGTGAATACTCACTAACTTGGCAATCAGGTTTTGCTGGTTTTGGTTGGAATACTCAAAAACTTCCAAAGGGCGTTCGTACTATGGAAGATTTATTTGTACCAGCTAATAAGGGCAAGGTTGTAGTTTTATCTGAACTAAGAGACACAATTGGTGTAATTATGCTTTACCAAGGTGTAGATCCATCCTCAAATTTCACCGAGGATCAGTTCATGAATGCAATTGATTTCTTCAAAGGCAAAATTTCTGATGGATTTATTCGCCAGGTAAAAGGTAACTCTTACTCTGAGGATCTAAAGCGTGGGGATGCCAACGCGGTTATTGGCTGGTCTGGCGATATCTTTATTCTTCGTGCAGAAAGTGATGGCAAGTTTGACTTTGCTATTCCAGAATCTGGCGGAACATTATGGAGCGATAATATGTTGATTCCATCAACATCAACCCATAAGAAGAATGCTGAAAGCTTAATGAATTACTACTACGAACCAGCAGTTGCAGCTGAGGTTGCAGCTTATGTGAACTACATCTGCCCAGTTGAGGCTGCTCAACCTGAGCTAGAAAAAATTGATCCTGAGTTAGGAAATAGCCCTTACATATTCCCTGATGCAGCGACATTGGAAAAGGTAAAGGTATTTAGATCCCTTTCTGCAGATGAGTCAACTAAATTCCAGACAGCTTTTGACGAAGCTATCGGTAATTAAGTTCGAGATACTAAGGATCAGATAAGTATCCGGTGATGGCGAACAGTAAAGTTTCGCAAGATACTGGTGACTTAAAACTAGATCGAGTCTCTAAGCACTATGGTGATTTTTGTGCTGTAGATGATTTGTCTTTAGTAGTACCAGATGGTTCATTCTTTGCACTCCTTGGGCCATCTGGTTGCGGTAAAACCACAACACTTCGAATGGTGGCTGGTTTAGAGGAGCCATCGGCAGGCACAATCTCTATTGGCGATACTGATATCACAACTCAAAAATCATATCGGCGAAATGTAAATACTGTTTTTCAAAATTATGCATTGTTTCCGCACTTAACAATATTTGAAAATATTGCATTTGGATTAAGACGGCGTGGACTTAAAGATGTTAAGACTGAGGTTGAAAATGCTTTGAATCTTGTAGAGATGGGACACCTTGCGCAACGAAAGCCAAATCAACTATCAGGTGGCCAACAACAGCGCATTGCAGTTGCTAGAGCAATTGTTAACCGGCCAGAGGTCTTGTTATTAGATGAACCACTTGGCGCTCTTGATTTAAAACTTAGACGGCAGATGCAAATTGAGTTAAAGCGAATTCAAACTGAAGTAGGAATTACCTTTATCCATGTAACTCATGACCAAGAAGAGGCTATGACTATGGCTGACACTATTGCGGTTATGAATCAGGGAAAGATTGAACAGATGGGAAGTGCTACCGAGCTTTATGAGGCACCAAAAACTGCATTTGTTGCTAACTTTCTAGGTCAATGTAATTTGATCAAAGGAAAAGTAACTAATCGGGCAAATGGTAAAGCTGTTGTCTCTGCTAAGGGTCATACTTTTGAAGTACCGCTTTCAAGGGTTGCGACTGATAATGATTCAGTTTTCGTAGGAGTTCGGCCAGAGAAATTACGCTTAGATGATAATGGTATTAATTCAATCAAAGATTGTGTTGTAATCGATCGATCATTTGTTGGCACATCTACCCAGTACTTAGTGAAAGCACCATGGGATTTAGATTTAGTAGTTTTTGAACAAAATGATGAAGGATTACATGATCTTCGTGTTGGCGATAAGGTCTCACTTGAGTGGGATGCAGAGCACACCTTTGCATTAGATGGTGCTCAAGATATTAACGCTGGCTCCGATCTTGATGACGAAGAGTAATCAATGGCATTTTTGCATGGCTTAAGTAAGAGCCACACAGATTCGGGCAGTGGTTTAAAAAGAAGATCTTTAACCCCATACATTCTGTTAGCTCCCGGATTGATTTGGTTAATTACATTTTTTATTATTCCTATTTTTTCACTCGCCAGCACTTCAACTATGGTCAGGCCTGAGGGTTCACAAATTGGTACCTATGTTCAAGAGCTTAGATTTGCAAATTACATCGATGCATTTTTAGTGAGTAAAGAACAGTACTTAAGATCATTTGTTTATGCAGGCCTTGCAACAATATTGGCATTAGCAATCGCATATCCACTTGCGTATGCCATTGCATTTAAATCTGGGAAGTATAGAAACATATTACTGGTTCTAGTTATTGCACCTTTCTTTACATCTTTTCTTCTAAGAACAGTCGCTTGGACTCAAATCCTGGCAGACTCTGGGCCAGTTGTTTCAGCGATAAAAGTCATACCCTTTATAGATGAAACTTTTAGAATAAATAACACACCTGCTGCAGTTGTTATCGGACTTGCCTATAACTTCTTACCATTCATGACACTGCCGCTGTATGCAAGTCTTGAGCGGATTGATCCTAGAACTCTAGAAGCTTCAGGGGATCTATATGCAAATGGCTTAACTACCTTTAGAAAAGTTACCTTGCCACTATCTATGCCAGGACTAGTTGCAGGAACATTACTAACTTTCATTCCAGCAGCTGGTGATTATGTCAATGCCGCAATTTTGGGTAATCCAAATACCAAAATGATCGGAAATGTTATTGAATCAAGATTTTTTGCAGTAGTAGATTACCCAACTGCTGCAGCACTTTCTTTTACATTAATGGCAACCATTTTGATTCTAGTTACTTTATATATTCGTAAGTCCGGAACGGATGAGCTGGTATGACAAAAGTTGCCGCTCCAAGGCCTTCACTTAGCCATCGCGCATCTAGGTGGTTTTCTAGAAACTTAATTCGAATCTATGCCGGAGTTGCATTTTTCTACCTGTTCATTCCAGTTGCCTACACATTCGCATTTTCATTTAATGATGCTGGTAAAAGCAATCTTGTTTGGCAAGGATTTACGCTAGAGAATTGGAAAAATCCATGTGGAGCACCGCAAGTATGTGAGTCGGTAGTTAACTCACTTCAAATCGGAGTTATTTCAACAGTACTAGCGACAATATTAGGAACGATGATCGCATTCGCACTCGGCCGACATAAGTTTAGGGGAAGAAAAACTACTAACCTTTTGATCTTTCTACCTATGGCAACACCGGAGGTAGTACTTGGTGCATCTTTGCTTGCTATGTTCTTAAATCTTCGGATTAATCCAGGGTTTTGGACAGTAGTTATTGCGCACGTAATGTTTTGTATTTCATTTGTTGTTGTAACTGTGAAAGCACGTATTGCATCTTTAGATCCTCGACTAGAGCAAGCTGCGATGGATCTATATGCGAATGAGCGAGAGACATTTAGGTATGTCACCTTGCCGCTTGTCATGCCAGGTATTGCCGGAGCTGCTTTGCTTGCCTTTTCTCTATCCTTTGATGACTTTATTATTACAAACTTTAATTCCGGAATTGTCTCCACATTTCCTAAGTTTGTTTATGTCTCAGCTGCCCGTGGTATTCCAGCGCAGGCAAATGTAATTGGTAGTGCTATGTTTTTCATTGCATTAATTATTGTCATAGTAGGACAAGTAGTAAGTCGTCAACGAAAGAAGTCATGACCAATATCGGCAATATGTATGGCCCTGATTTCACATTTCTTGGAATTCCAAGATGTGATCTAGATAAACCTGATAGTTATAAAGGTGCTGATGTTGTAATTGTTGGTGCACCAATTGATAGTGGAACATCCCATAGATCAGGTGCCAAGATGGGTCCACAAGCAATTCGTATGGGGGATTACTTACCTCATGATGCCTCTCGGCCACATTTAGCTCTTCGCACCGATGCATTACAAAAATTAAAGATATTTGATGCAGGTGATTTGTTAATGCCTGGTGGAGATTTAGTGAACTCACTTAAAGTTTTGGAAAATGCTACTGAGAAAATATCAAAAGCTGGCGCAATTGCGGTTGTGCTTGGCGGTGATCACTCTGTTGCATCTGCAGATGTAACCGGTATTGCTAATCACTTAGGTAAAGGCAAAGTTTCCATGATTCACTTTGATGCCCATGCCGATACTGGTGAGGATCAATTTGGTGCATTAATCGGTCATGGCACACCAATGCGCAGATTAATTGAATCTGGTGCGGTAAGAGGTGATCGCTTTTTACAACTAGGGCTTCGCGGATATTGGCCAGATGATGCCACATTTAAATGGATGGCAAGTAAAGGTATGAAATCTTATGAGATGACTGAGATTCATCATCGGGGTATGAAAGCTGTATTAGATGAATCATTTGAAATTCTTACTAATGATTGTGATGGTGTCTTTTTATCAGTAGATATTGATGTGGTTGATCCTGGAATGGCTCCTGGAACTGGAACACCAGAGCCAGGTGGAATGACAAGCAGAGAGTTACTTGAGGCGGTAAGAAGGATTTGTTTGGAGTTACCAATAGTTGGTATTGATGTAGTTGAGGTTGCACCTGCCTATGACAGCAGTGATATCACAGCAATTTTAGCTAATCGAGTAGTACTAGAGGCGTTAAGTGCGATTTCATTTAAAAAATCAGGTGGAAAGTACTCGCCTACAAGAAATATATTAGATCGAGATTAATTATTTGATAGAGGCTATTGCTTCATCTAATACTGCAAGTCCATCTTTTAACAACTCTTCATCAATAATTAGTGGTGGTAGTAATCTAATTACATTCGCATAAGTTCCAGCAGAAAGAATTAACACACCTTTACTGACACAATACTTAACAATTGCAGCTTGAGCTTCGGCATTTGGCTCATTAGTGCCAGGCTTAATTAACTCAATTGCTTGCATCGCACCTCGGCCTCTAACATCACCAATAATTGAGTGCTTCTTTGCCATTTGATTTAAGGCATCACTCATAATCTTGCCAATTTTCTTTGACCGCTCCGTAAGATTTTCTTTCTCAATGATTTCAATTGCACCAAGGGCGGCAGCACAGGCAACTGGGTTTCCACCGTAGGTCCCACCTAAACCACTTAGGTGAATTGAATCCATAATTTCAGCTCTTCCAGTAACACCAGCAAGTGGCAAGCCGGCGGCAATTCCTTTTGCGGTAACAATTAAATCTGGAACAACTGATTCATCCTCACAGGCAAACATGTCTCCAGTTCTGGCAAATCCAGTTTGAACCTCATCTGCGATAAAAACAATTCCATTTTCCTTACAGAATTTAGCAAGTCCTGGCAAAAAGCCCTTACATGGAACGATAAATCCACCTTCACCAAGAATCGGTTCGATAACAATGCAAGCTATATTGTTTGCACCAATTTCCTTTTCCATTTTATGAATTACCATAGCTAACATAGAACTTTCACAAGGTTTAGTGCATGCGCTGCAGCGATATGGATAAGCCATCGGCATGCGATATACCTCTGGAGCAAAAGGTCCAAAACCATCTTTATACGGCATATTCTTTGCCGTCATTGCCATAGTTAAATTAGTTCTGCCATGGTATCCATGTTCAAAAACAACAACTGCAGATCGTTTAGTAAATTTACGAGCAATTTTTACGGCATT
>WLMP01000036.1 GCA_009700155.1 Actinomycetota bacterium | reverse complement strand
GGAGTTGAATTAGCCAGAAGTGTCTCTGCGATAAATATTGCTGTCGATCAGACAGTAGTAAATGATCCAGTAAATGCAGCCAAGGTAGTAGCGCCATTATTGGGATTATCAGAGTCAGAATTAATTCCAAGCTTAACTGGACAAAGAAGATATGTCTTGATCGCAAAAGATGTTGCCCCTTCAAAATGGCGTGCAATTTACTCTGCAATTACAAATTACAATACCGAAATATTAAAAACTGAAGGTGGAATTAGTAAGCGAATCGGCGGCTTTGTTCCAGAGCGTAGCTATATAAGAGATTATCCAACTGGAAAGTTAAGTGCATCGCTTGTTGGAATAATAAATAACGAAGGAATTGGTGCATCTGGAATCGAAAGTAGCTTGAACTCAATACTTTCAGGCAGAAACGGTAAGTACGTTTACGCAAACGGCAGAGGTAACATCATTCCCGGTTCAGAACAGGTAAGAGTTGAAGCTAAGGCTGGTACAAGTATTCGATTAACAATTGATAGAGATGTTCAGTGGGTCGCCCAAAATGCAATTAGCCAAGCTGTTGCGGCAGCAAGAGCAGAGTCCGGAACTGTAATTGTGATGGATCCAAAAACTGGTCATATTTTGGCGCAAGCTAGCGCACCAACCTTTGATCCAAATAACTCAGCAACTATTACACAAGATAAACTTCGTAATCCATCAGTTCAAGAAGTTTATGAGCCAGGTTCCACCGGCAAAGTAATTACTGTGGCAGCTGCCATGGAAGAAAAACTTGTAACACCAAATACTGTGTTTACAATCCCATACTCAATGAAAGTTGCCGGCGAAACCTTTAGCGATCATGAGAAGCATCCACCGCAGAGATTAACTACCACAGGCCTATTAGCAGTTTCCAGCAATACTGGATCAATTAAGCTGGGCCAATCGCTAGGCAAAGATAATCTATATAACTATCTTAAGAAGTTTGGAATCGGTGAAAATACAAATTCAAAGCTACCTGGCGAATCAGCTGGAATATTACATCCTGTAAAAAATTGGTCTGGTACATCATTACCAACAATTGCATTTGGTCAGGGATATTCAGTAACAGCAATGCAGGCCACATCTGTATTTGCCACGATCGCAAACAATGGCATCAGAGTAAAGCCAACAATTCTTGCTGGTTTAGTTGATGAAAGTGGAAAGTTCTCAGCAGTAAATGATTCTCAATCAGTTAAAGTGTTAAGTGAAGATACAGCTAAAAACTTACGAAAGATGATGGAGAGTGTAGTTTCGCCAAGCGGTACTGCGCCATCAGCTGCGATTAGTGGTTACCGAGTTGCGGGCAAGACTGGCACCGCAGAGCGCTATAACCCAATTTGTAAATGCTATAGCGGATACACCGCATCCTTTATTGGTTTTGCCCCAGCTGATCAGCCAAGATATGTTGTAAGCGTAACTATTCAAGATCCAAAAGGAATGCACTGGGGTGGCGTGCTAGCCGGTCCAGTATTTAAAAAAGTAATGAGTTTTGTTCTACAAAATGAGCGAATCAAACCTACACCGGTGCCTCAAACTCATTTCTCATTGACTGAGGCAGCATTAAAGAGTGCTCTTAAGACTAGTAAAAAAGATCCATTTAAGAGTGGGGCATAGGATTATTTCTATGGCTAATAACTTGAGTCCAAAAGTATTGTCAAAGTTTGATTCTAAAATTTTTAATAAGGATGTAGAAGTAAGTGGAGTATCAATTAATGCCAATAATATTGAGAAGGGGCAGTTATTTATTGCTCTAACTGGAGCAAAAAACCATGGGTTAGATTTCCTAGACACAGCAATTAAAAATGGGGCAGCAGCTGTTCTAAGCGACCGTGAGGTTAAATCATCTATTCCTAGTTTTATTCATCCAAAGCCAAGAGAGCTTGTAGGTGAAATTGCATCTTGGTTATATGAGTATCCATTTAACAGTTTAACTGTAATTGGAATCACTGGAACAAATGGTAAAACCACCTCAGCTAGTTTAGTTAAGCAAATTTGGGAAATAAATGAGATTGAATCAGGGTTAGTGGGAACTCTAGGAGTTCTGATTGGCAAAGATTTACTTAAAGGAGCAAGGACAACGCCAGAAGCAGATGAGTTGCAGAAAATCGCATTTGATTTAAAAAATCATGAGGCTAAGCATTTAGTTATGGAAGTAAGTAGTCATGCTATTGATCAGTTTAGAATCAAGGGATGTAAATACAAAGTAGTAGCTTTTACAAATTTATCGCAAGACCACTTGGATTATCACAAAACTATGGAGAACTATTTTGAGGCAAAGGCAAAGCTTTTTACCAAAGAGTATGCCGAGATGGCAATCATTAATATTGACACTGAATATGGAAAACGATTATTAGATAAAGTTGAAATTCCAGCCCTATCTTTATCCCGCACTGATAAAACTGCGGACTGGTTCTATGAGGGCATTATTCAAAATTCAGAAGGCTATGAAGTAATAATTAAAAGCCAGGCAGGTAATTCAATCTCTGGTGAGTTTAAATTGAAAGGCGATTTCAATCTAGATAATCTCTTATTAGCTATTGCCGCTTCTAGTCTTGCCGGGTTGTCTGATTCACAGCTTTCAAAGACAATAAATAAATTAGCATCAGTTTCAGGCAGGCTCGAGCAAATTGATCTCGGGCAAAAATTTACTGCCTTAGTTGATTACGCCCACACCCCAGATGCAGTAGATAGAGTTTTAACAGCAGCGCGGTCATTTACAACTGGAAAAATCATTGCCGTCCTAGGTTGTGGTGGCGAACGTGATGCAGGCAAACGACCATTGATGGGAGCTGCATTACTTACAGGAAGTGATGTTTCTATATTTACTAGTGATAATCCAAGAGGTGAAAAAGTCGATCAAATATTAGCTGAGATGACAGTAGGCCTTGTGTTAGCTGATAAGGGATTTATCATTAAGGACCGAAAAGAAGCAATAAAATTTGCCTGCGATCAAGCAAAATTAGGGGATTGTGTATTAGTTCTAGGAAAAGGGCATGAGGTGGGTCAAGAAGTAAACGGCATAGTAATTCCATTTGATGATCGAGTAGAGCTAGCAAATGCAATTAAGCAGGTGATCTAACTTGATCAAAATATCTGCTAAAGAGTTCGCTCAAGTCGTGAATGGACAATTAAGAAATATTTCTGAAGATTTAGTGATCGATCAACAACCAATTATAAATTCAGCACTTGCAAAAAAGGGAACCTTTTTTATAGCTTTCAATGGTAAAAACGTTGATGGGCATGATTTTGTATCGGAAGCTATTAAAAACGGTTCAACTTTCGCTTTGGTATCAAAAGAGCTAGATGAACCCTCAGTATTAGTCAAAGATACGGGAGAGGCATTATTAGCTTTAGCAAATCATGTCCGACACAAAATAAATGGACTAAAAGTAATTGGAATAACCGGTTCACAGGGAAAGACAACAACAAAAGAATTCCTACACTCGATTTTAAAATCCGAAGGCTCAACTATTGCGACAGAGGGAAATTTAAATACTGATATCGGTGTTCCCTTAACAATCTTAAGGTGTGATTATGAAACTAAGTACTGCATACTCGAAATGGGTGCTAGACATCAAGGAGATATTCTAAAGTTAACTAAGGTAGCAAATCCAAATGTTGGTGTTGTCTTGGTCGTAGGCACTGCCCATATTGGCGAGATTGGATCAGTTGAGGAAATAGCTAAAACAAAGGGCGAGTTAATTGTTGGGCTAGACGATGGTTCAACTGCAGTATTAGGAAGTTATGACCAATGGACGCCTAAAATGGCAGATGGATTAAAAGTAAACACAATTATTTTTGGTGATAATCAGGCTGTAAGGGCAGCAGATATTGAAATTCATGGCGGGTATGCACACTTTGATTTAGTTACACCATCTGGGAGAAACTCTGTTTCACTTCAGGTAATTGGCGAACAACAAATTCCTAATGCACTTGCAGCAGCCTCAGCTGCATTTGCTCTTAATATTAGTAACGAAAAAATTGCAACCGGTTTAACTCTGGCCAAGCTAGATAGTAAGTGGCGAATGCAGATTGAAGATTTAAATGGAATTCAAATCATTAACGATTTCTATAATGCCAACCCGGAGAGTATGAAGGCTGCTCTAAAAACCTTAGTATTACTGAGCCAGGAAAGCGGCGGATCCACCTGGGCAATTCTTGGAAAAATGCATGAGCTGGGGCAGATTGAGCAAGCATCCCATCTTGAAATCGTTCAATACTGTCGAGATTTGAGCGTGGATCATTTAGTCAGCGTTGGCACTGATCTATACAAAGGAAGTAGCAATGAAATTAAAGATGGAAACCTGCTTTTACACCACTGTAAAAATACCGAAGCTGTTTTAGAGTTAGTCAATAATTTTTCTGCAGGCGATGTAGTTTTATTGAAGGCATCAAGATCTGAAAAATTTGAAGATTTAGCTACAGCAATTAAGTCCAAGTGGATCGGAGTGCAGCAGTGAGAGGAATACTACTGTCTGGCGGGATCTCGGCATTTTTTGCTTTTTTTGTAACCCCTGTACTAATTCGATTCTTGGCAAAGAAGGGTTACGGGCAAATCATTCGTGATGATGGCCCAACTTCTCATCATGTAAAAAGAGGCACGCCAACTATGGGCGGTTTAGTACTAATTGCAGCCTCACTAGCTGGTTACTTTGGAAGTCATCTAATAACTGGAATCTCGACGACTACTTCAGCGCTACTAGTCATTGGTTTAATCATTGGGCTAGGAATTGTTGGCTTTATAGATGATTATCTAAAGGTTGCAAAGCAAAGATCTTTAGGGCTAAATGCAAAGCAAAAATTATTTGGACAGGCAGTAGTAGCAGGAGCATTTGGTTATGCAGGACTACAGTTTCCAGATCAGTCAGGCTTAACACCTGTCTCAAGTTATCTTTCAACCTTTCGAGATACTTCAATTAAATTATCGGTAGTTGTCGTAATCATCTGGGTAATAATTATGGTTCTTGGTACTAGTAATGGTGTGAATCTAACCGATGGCCTAGACGGCTTAGCAACAGGTGCAGCGGTTATGGTCTTTACTTCATTTATATTAATTGGTCTTTGGGAGTTCGGACAAAGTTGTGCAGTTTCTCCAGGCATAAAATGCTACGCAGTTCGAGATCCACTTGATCTAGCCGTACTTGCTGCGGCACTGGCAGGAGCATGTGGTGGATTTCTATGGTGGAATGCTTCACCGGCAAAAATATTTATGGGAGATGTTGGTTCCCTTGCATTAGGTGGAGCACTGGCTGGAATTGCGATTACATTAAGAACTCAGTTACTTCTTGTACTTCTAGGATTTATATTTGTTTTGATTACAGCATCAGTGATTATTCAAGTCCTATTCTTTAAAATTTCTGGTGGAAAACGGGTGTTTAAAATGGCTCCACTCCAACATCATTTTGAGTTAATGGGGTGGGGAGAAGTAACTATTGTTATTCGTTTTTGGATTATCGCAAGTCTTGGCGTTGCCGCTGGATTAGGTTTGTTCTATGCACAGTGGGTTGTTTCTTAATGAATTTTGTTGAGGAACTAGCAGGTAAAAATTGTTTAGTTATAGGAGCAGGCGTTACAGGAAGAGCAGTACAGAAGGCTCTTATTAGTTTTGGAGCTATCTCTAAGATGTTTGATGAGAATAAAAATAACGAACAAGATGTTATAAATGAAATCTCTGAGCAGATTGAGCTAGCCATAGTTTCACCAGGCTGGCATCCAGATCACAAAGCATTAGTGAAGTTGCGTGAAAATGGCACAAAGCTGATGAGTGAAATCGATTTTGCTTGGAAGATTAAACAGGTATTAGCTCCACACCAAAAATGGATAGCCCTGTCTGGTACAAATGGTAAAACTACAACAATTAAAATGGTTGAATCAATCTTTGATGCTGCGAGCATAAATGGAAAAGCTTGTGGAAATGTGGGTGAGACTGTTATTGAAGCAGTATGTGAAGGCAAGCCTTTAGATTATTTAGCTTTAGAGCTATCTTCTTTCCAAATTGAATGGAGCAACTTAGCTAAGTATGAATCGATAGCACTTTTAAACATATCTGAAGACCATATTGATTGGCATGGAAGTTACGACAAATATATCAAGGCAAAATTAAAACTAGCAGATCACACTAAACTAGTGATTGCTAACAAGGCAGACCCTGAACTTTCAAATCGGCTGAAGGATTCTTCAATAATTTGGTACTCACTTGGTACTCCAGCCCCTGGTGAAATGGGAATTGTTGAAAACCTTCTCATTGATCGTGCATTCTCGGGATCTGCTGCTAGTGCTCATGAGGTTGCAGAGCTAGCAGATATTTCTCCTTCAGTGCCACACAATGTATCTAATGCTCTTGCGGCATCTGCGCTTGCCCTTTCTATTGGTATTAACCATGAATTCATTAAAAAGGGTTTAAAGAAATTTACTCCAGATCACCACAGGATGGAATTAGTTTTAGAAAAAGATGAAATTAAATGGATAGATGATTCAAAAGCAACTAATCCGCATGCAGCTATTGCCTCCATTCTTTCAAACTTTAATGTCATTTGGATCGCCGGTGGCCTTGCGAAAGGTGCGAAGATGGATTTACTAGTGAATAGGTGTGCAGATCGATTAAAAGCGGTTATTTTAATTGGCGAGGATCGTGAATTGATTGCAAAGTCGATTCTAGATTCTGCAAAAAACATTGATATTACACGTGTTGATAAGACCAAGGGCGCAAAAGAGTTAATGGTAGATGTTGTTAAGCAAGCTAAGGCGCTAGCTAAACCAGGAGATACAGTTTTGCTTGCCCCAGCATGTGCATCAATGGATCAATTTAAGTCTTACGTTGAGCGCGGTGAATTATTCCAACTTGCCGTAAAGGAGTTGGCGTAAGTGACTAACTATTTGGAAAATAGAAAAGACTCGAAATTCTTCTCTAGGCCAGAGCTTCCGTACTTTTTGATCATATGGAGCACAGTGCTTCTGTCCGCCTTAGGTTTAACTATGGTGTTATCAGCATCGACAGTTACATCATTACAGGAAAGTGGTAATTCTTACTCAATTTTTATTAGGCAGTTTTTCTTTTTGATTTTGGGTGCAGCTGCAGCCTATTGGGCGTACAAGGTACGTGGGGCAGTTTGGTTGAAGATCGCTAAAGTCTCACTTACTGTTTCAGTAGTAACTTTAGCTCTACCCTTTGTGCCTGCACTTGGTAAGGATATTAAAGGAAACAGAAACTGGATTGAGTTTGCCGGCTTTACACTTCAACCTTCTGAGTTTGCAAAATTTGGCTTAATTCTCTGGTCGGCATATCATTTAAGAAATCTTGATTTATTTAAAGATACCAAAAAAAGTTTATTCTTTTTAGTACCCGGATTTATTATCATAGAATTTCTAATTATTCTACAGAAGGATCTTGGAACTGCTTTATTAGTTTTTCTCATATTTACCGGAATTTTATTTGCAGCAGGTGCACCAATAAAATTCTTTATCGGTTCATTTATTCCACTAGCCTTAGTCGGTAGTGCCTTCGTATTTAGTAGTACATATCGAATGGATAGATTTGCCGCCTTGCTTGATCCATTTGATGATAGGTATTACAAGTTCACTGGTTGGCAACCAGCTCATAGCATTATGGGTCTTGCAAGTGGAGGACTTTGGGGTAGTGG
>WLMP01000035.1 GCA_009700155.1 Actinomycetota bacterium | reverse complement strand
TGTCATTTGGGCTGGGAGTTCTAAAACCCCCAACGGGTAATGCCTGCTATAGCCCGAATTAGATTGCTCAATTTTCGCCCTTGAGTTACCCTTTCGGCCTCCCTCATTTGGGAAACCTTAAAACCTAGGAAGGGTACTAATGAAGAAAAACAAGGTAGTTGCATTTGCAGCTGCGCTAGCTGTTGCTGTTTCATCTGCATCAGCAATCGCACCAGCTTCTGCTAACACAACATTAAAAATCGCATACCAAGGCCCACTTACAGGACCTGAAGCACAAACAGGTACTGACGGAATTCGCGGCGTAAAGTTAGCGCTTAAAATTTATAACGCATCAAAGCCAAAGATCAAAGTTGAAGTTTACGAAGGCGATGATCAAGGTGATGACGCACTAGGTAAGACTGTTGGCGCTGGTATTGCTGCAGACGCTTCTGTAGTTGGCGCTCTAACTGCTTACTCTGGTCCAACAATTGCAGCTCTGCCTTCATACAAGGCTGCTGGCTTAGTAATTGTTTCACCATCTGCAACTCGCGTTGGATTAACTGATCCAACAAGCACAAGCTATGGTTCTCCTGTTTTCCACAGAATCGTTTCAAACGATGCGCTACAAGGTCCTGCATTGGCCCGTGTTGCTACAACTGGCGTGAAGGATCCAACCGTGTTTATGGTTAGCGATCAGACTTCATACTCAGAAGGACTTTTCACAGCTGTTAAGGCTGCACTTGGTACAGCTCTAGAAGCTTCAGACAAGGCTGCTAAAGGCACCACTGACTTCTCTGCAACAATTTCAAAGGTAAGAGCTTCAAAGGCAAACATTGTAATCTACACAGGTTACTATGCTGATGGCGCTAAGTTCTTAAAGCAACTACGCGATAAGAACTACAAGGGTGTATTTGCTGCTGGCGATGGAGTTCTAAACTCTGAATTCCCCAAGCTAGCCGGTAAGCGTCAATCAGAAGGTGCACGTCTTACTGCTCCAATCGTTCCTCTTGAAGTTGCATCTCCATCTCTAACTGCTCAATTCAAGAAAGAGTTTGGTGCAAACCCAGGCGTTTACACGACTGAGGCTTTCACAGCTACCAATATGATTCTGGAAGCTATTAAGAAGGGCAAAACTACCCGTGCAGATATTCTTGCTTATATCAAAACTATTAAGCACAAGAATGTTGCTGGCGTAACTATTTCATTTAACGAATTCGGAGATTTGTCTGGATCTGGATTAATGAACAGTTTCGTAGTACGTAACGGTGTAATTAAGCTAAACGGCAAGGCGTAATTCGAAAACTTCCAGCCCTAGTACTTTGGTACTAGGGCTGGAAGTTCTTTAATGTCAGAAGAAGGAAATAATGGATTTCTCTGTATTAATTAGCGAGTTTCCCACTTTAACTGTGGATGGGATCGCCCTTGGGTTTATCTATGTGTTAATTGCGCTTGGGTACACAATGGTTTACGGCGTCCTTAGATTAATCAATTTCGCTAATTCAGAGGTTTTTATGATCGGAACCTTTGCTTCAATTCTTATCGCAACTCAGCTTTTTGGTCACACGATAGAGTCGGAACCTTTAACAGGATTTAAGTTGGTATACACAATGCTTGCCATGCTCCTTGGTGCCATGATTATTTCTGGTCTAGTGAGTGTTCTTGTAGAAATTGTCGCTTATCGAAGACTTCGAGCAGTTACAACAAACAGATTGACATCTCTTATATCAGCAATCGGTGTATCAATTTTCCTTGCCGAGGGCGTGCGTATTCTTACTAGTTCCGCTCCTATGGGTGCGCCAAGATTATTGGACAAAATTACGTTAGTAACAATTTTCGGCGCAGATATCCGTATAGATATTTTACTTGTTATTGTTTTCGCAATTATTCTTTTAGTTTGTCTAGACATTTTCGTGAATAAAACTCGCCTTGGTAAAGGCATTAGAGCGGTTTCAATGGATTATGACACTGCAAAGCTGATGGGTATTAACATAAACAAAGTTATATCGACCACCTTTTTGGTAGGTGGTATTGGAACGGGCGCTGCAGCATTCTTCTATGTAACAGTTTATGAAGTAACAGTTTTTAGAATCGGTTTTGAACTTGGAATAGCCGCATTCACAGCTGCTGTTCTTGGTGGAATCGGTAACATTCGTGGTGCATTTGCAGGCGGTTTAGCGCTTGGATTGATTGAGATGTATTCATCGGCAATTTTCGGTACACAATGGAAGTCAATTACGGCATTCGTTATATTAGTTTTGGTTTTACTTTTTAGACCTAATGGTATTTTTGGTGAATCTCTACAGCAGGCAAGGGTCTAATATGACATTTAACCTGCGCGACTATGGTGCAAATATCTGGGCACGTGCCAATAAATGGCAGAGATATTTAATGGCTCTAGTGTTTATTGTGGCAGCTTTTTCATTACCTCTGCTTGAGAATACTTTTTTTAATACGCCAAACACACCCTTTGTATCCGTTTTATTCTATCCAATTGGCCTTTATACCTTAATGGCGCTTGGATTAAATGTAGTTGTAGGAAAGAGCGGCTTACTTGATCTAGGTTATGTTGCATTTTATGCCGTTGGCGCTTACACAGCAGGTTTACTGGGAGCATCTTTAAAGTTGAATACCTGGGAGGTCATGCCAATAGGCATTGCTCTAGCAATGTTGTCTGGCTTAATTCTTGGAGCAGCTGTACTGCGCCTAAAGGGTGACTACCTTGCAATTGTGACCTTAGGTTTTGGTGAGATTATCCGAATTACAGCCCTCAACTCACCTGCAATTGGTGCTTCAATGGGAATTACTGATATAGCAAATCCTCCAACCACTTTTGGTTTCAAATTTGACTTGGATAATCCAGAAAGTTATTACTGGACCATTTTGATAATAATAATTATTACGATTATGGCAATTCGCATACTTTCTATACGTCGCCCGGGTCGTGCTTGGGAAGCGATACGACAAGATGAAGATGTTGCAGAGTTAATGGGTGTAAACATATATAAGTACAAACTTTGGGCTTTCGTATTTGGTGCTGCTGTAGGTGGAGCTGCAGGCGTACTGTTTGCATCTGAGTCTATGTTTATTTCACCAAATATTTTTAAACTAGAAGTTTCGATCTTTATTTTAGCTTTCGTTGTCTTTGGCGGTATGGGAAATATCTGGGGAGTTATTTTAGGAGCTGTACTTCTTTCATATATTCCAGAGCGAATTAGATTCCTTTCCGACGCTAGAATGTTGATCTTTGGTCTTGTCCTAATTATCATGATGAATCTGCGCCCAGATGGACTTTTACCACGTAAAAAACGTGAGAAGATAAAATCAGATAAGAAGGATTCAAAGTGACAAATCCTGTAATTCTAGAACTTAAAGATTTGACCATGCAATTTGGTGGCGTAAAAGCTTTGAATCAAGTAAATCTTTCTGTTAAAAAAGGCGAGATTTTAGCTTTAATTGGACCAAACGGTGCTGGTAAAACTACTGTGTTTAATGTTGTCACTGGTGTCTACAAACCAACAAACGGTGAGATTCTTTTTAACGGTTCAAGTTTAAAGGGCAAGAGTCGTCACCGAATTACCAAGTCTGGAATCGCTCGTACATTTCAGAATGTTAGGCTTTTTGGCGATATGACTGCACTTGAAAATGTGCTTACAGCAACTGATGTGCACAATAAATCAGGATTAATGGGTGCAATGTTTACATCTCCTCGTTCCAGAAGAGAAGAAAGTGCAAGTCGCAAGAAAGCTCAAGAAATCTTGGAATTTATTGGTATTGCAAACCGTTCAGATCAACTTGCCCGAAACTTGCCTTACGGTGATCAGCGCAGACTTGAGATTGCTAGGGCCATGGGAACAAATCCACAGTTATTACTTCTTGACGAGCCTGCCGCTGGATTTAACCCATCAGAAAAAAAGGCCTTAGGCGAACTAATAGTAAAAATTCGCAATAGCGGTTATACCGTTTTGTTAATTGAACATGATATGTCTTTGGTAATGGATATCTCTGACAGAGTTGCAGTGTTGGACTTTGGTGAGAAGATTGCTGATGACCTACCAAAATTAGTACAGGATAATCCAAAAGTAATCGAGGCTTATTTAGGAGTACCCGCTGATGCGTCTTGAGGTTAAAGATTTGCGTGTGCACTATGGAAAAATTGAGGCAATCAAAGGAATCTCTTTTACCGTAAATCAAGGTGAAATTGTTTCTTTAATTGGAGCAAATGGTGCTGGAAAAACTACAACTCTAAAAACAATATCTGGACTACGTAATGTTTCTTCAGGCTCAATTACATTTGATGGAACTGATATCTCTAAATTAGCAGCCCATGAAAGAGTTGATCTTGGTATCTCACAAGCACCAGAAGGTCGAGGAATTTTTCCTGGAATGACTGTTCTTGAGAACCTTGAAATCGGTAAATTCAATAGAAAAGATCGTAAAACTGAAATGAATGAAGATCTTGAAAAGGTTTACACACTGTTTCCAAGATTAAAGGAAAGAATTTCACAAGCCGGTGGAACGCTGTCTGGTGGAGAGCAGCAAATGCTTGCTATTGGACGTGCGCTTATGGCACGACCAAAGGTTCTGCTACTTGATGAACCTTCAATGGGACTTGCTCCTCAAATGATTGCAAATATTTTTAGAATTATTACTGAAATTAATAAGCAAGGAGTAACAATTCTTCTAGTTGAACAAAATGCTCAACAGGCGTTACAGCGAGCAGATCGAGCCTATATTTTAGAAACAGGCAATATTGTTAAAGATGCTAAAGCTTCAGATTTACTAAATGACCCTGCTGTAAGAGCAGCATATTTAGGAACCGGCGCTCACTAATAGTTTAGTTCTTTCTATCTGCAAGAATTAAACAAGTAATTCTAGCCGTACAAGTCCGTTCGCCTTTTTCATTAGTTATTTCAACTTGATAACTACAAAGTGTCTTACCTAAAGTAATTGCAGTAGCAACTCCGGTAACAATTCCACTAGTTGCAGATTTATGGTGAGTCGCATTTATATCTACACCTACAATTTTTTTCGTTGGACCAGCATGTATTTGGGTACCAATTGATCCAAGACTTTCTGCTAACACAACATTTGCGCCTCCATGAAGCAGTCCAATTGGCTGTGTATTTCCCTCTACCGGCATTGTTCCGACTAAGCGATTAGGGGAGGCTTCAATGATCTCAATGCCCATCTTCTTATCCAGGGCACCAATACCGCGCTGACGAATAACATCTAGAAAATCGCTCATAGTGATTAGTTTATCGGTTAGAGCAATTAGAATCCCAATATGAGTGTGGTTGAAAAGCGTTTACTTCTGATAGATGGCCATTCGATGGCTTATCGCGCTTTTTATGCATTACCAGCGGAGAACTTTAAAACCTCCAGTGGTCAACCTACCAATGCCGTATACGGGTTTGCTTCTATGCTTATAAATTTAATAAAAGAGGAAAAGCCGACTCATATAGCAGTTGCCTTTGATGTGTCCCGCAAAACTTTTAGGTCAGAGAAGTTTCCAGAGTACAAAGCGAATCGCTCAGCCACACCAGATGAATTTAGATCCCAACTCTCTTTCATAAACGAGTTAGTTGATGGATTTGGTATTAAGCACTTAGAAATGCCAGGGTTTGAAGCTGATGACATAATTGCAACTTTATCTAAGCAAGCAGAAGAGCAAGATTTTGAGATCCTAATATGCACTGGTGATCGTGACTCTTTTCAGCTTGTAAGTAAATCAACTACAGTCTTGTATCCGAAAAAAGGTGTTACGGAAATGAATCGCATGACACCTGACTCTGTTTTTGAGAAGTATGGACTGACTGCGCAACAGTATCCAGATTTTGCAGCCCTGCGAGGAGACCCAAGCGACAACCTACCGTCAGTGCCTGGAGTTGGTGAAAAAACTGCAACAAAATGGATAGCTGATTATGGTTCATTAAATAATCTACTTGAAAACTCAGTTGATATCGGCGGCAAAGTTGGCGAATCACTTAGAGCAAATATTGACTCAGTTAGATTAAACCGAGAGCTAACGCAATTAGTTAGTGACCTACAGTTATCTTCAGAGATTAAAAATCTAGAATGGCTCGGCATAAATATCGCAGAGATTTCAAAATTTTTTGAAAAACTTGAAATCAGAGCCTTGAAAGACAGAGTTAAGTCCCTTCCTCAAATTGGTGGCCAAAGTACTAACGAGATCGAAATCGATGTTAGGCAGCTAAATTCCAAAGAAATCAATGATTTGTTATTAAACCGTAAAGATCCAATAGCGGTATCTGTTGAGATTCAGGAAGGTAAGGTTATTTCATACTCTGTAGCACTTAGTGAATCAGTGGTCATCGATAGTTCTGATATTAGTTTTGGCGATTGGATTTTAGATCCACAACTTCCTAAGTATGTTCACAGTGCAAAGAAGTTGCTAAAGGTAATAAAGTTGGATGGCTTGATAGCCGATATTGAGTTACTTGCCTACTTAGTAAATCCAGGTAGTCGGAATCTTGAGCTAACTGACTTAGCACAGAGACTTTTAGGAATTTCAGAAAGTAGTCAGAGTCTATTCTCTGACTTTAATCCAAAGAGTGCAGCCTGGATTTATAGAATTTATAACGAACTACAAAATGAAATCACCACAATGGGGATGAATTCTTTGTATACAGAAATTGAGCAACCAACTTTATTACTTTTATCCAAAATGGAGTCAATAGGAATTGCGGTAGATAAAGAAGAGCTAAAATCGCTAGCTACCCATTTCTCTCAAATTGTTAATGACCAAACCAAATTAGCTTATAAAGAGGCCGGACATGAGTTTAATGTCAGCTCTCCAAAACAACTTCAAGCAGTCCTTTTTGATGAGCTAAATTTACCTAAAACTAAAAAGATAAAAACTGGATTTACAACTGATGCAGAGAGCTTAGATTGGCTTTTTGCGAAGACTCAGCATCCAATACTCAAGAATCTGTTAAGAATTAGAGAAACTGGCAAGTTACTAACAACAATAGAAGGATTGATAACTGCTACTGATTCTAAGGACAGAATTCATACTAATTTTCAGCAAACAGTTGCCGCAACAGGAAGATTATCTTCAACTGAACCTAACTTACAAAATATACCAATCAGAACAGAAGAGGGAAGAAAGATTAGAAATTGTTTTGTTGCTCAAAAGCCATATGTGAATTTAATGACTGCAGATTACAGTCAGATTGAGATGAGAATTATGGCTCATTTTTCAAATGATCAGGGTTTAATTAAGGCATTTGAATCTGGTGAAGATTTACATTCAACTGTTGCATCTCAAGTTTTTGATGTTCAAGCAAATGAGGTCGATGCAGAGATGAGAAGAACCATCAAAGCGATGTCCTATGGCTTGGCATATGGTCTATCTTCCTTTGGATTGGCTCAGCAACTAGATATTGATCCAGCTGCTGCTAGCACTCTAATGAGTAAGTACTTTGAACGATTTGGCGGCATACAAGATTATTTAAAAACAGTTGTAGTTAAAGCAAGGGAGAATGGTTATACGCAAACTATTCTAGGAAGAAGACGCTACCTACCTGACCTTAATAATGAGAATCGTCAACGGCGCGAGGTAGCAGAACGTGCTGCACTTAATGCACCAATTCAAGGTTCTGCAGCAGATATTATTAAAATTGCAATGTTAAATGTTGATACAGAAATTACAAAGCACGCACTCAAATCCAGATTACTGCTCCAGGTTCACGATGAGCTAATTCTTGAGGTAGCACAAGGTGAAGAGGATAAGCTTAAAGAAATTGTTAGTAAACAAATGGCCAATGCTTACAAATTAAATGTGCCTTTAGATGTAAATATTGGAATTG
>WLMP01000034.1 GCA_009700155.1 Actinomycetota bacterium | reverse complement strand
TGCCGGCTTTACACTTCAACCTTCCGAGTTTGCAAAATTTGGCTTAATACTCTGGTCGGCATATCATCTAAGAAATCTTGATTTATTTAAAGATACCAAAAAAAGTTTATTCTTTTTAATACCAGGATTTATTATCATAGAACTTCTAATTATTCTACAGAAAGATCTTGGAACTGCTTTATTGGTTTTTCTCATATTTACTGGAATTCTATTTGCAGCAGGTGCACCAATAAAATTCTTTATCGGTTCATTTATTCCACTAGCCTTAGTCGGTAGTGCCCTCGTATTTAGTAGTACATATCGAATGGATAGATTTGCCGCCTTGCTTGATCCATTTGATGATAGGTATTACAAGTTCACTGGTTGGCAACCAGCTCATAGCATTATGGGTCTTGCAAGTGGAGGACTTTGGGGTAGTGGGTTAGGTGCAAGCAAGCAGAAGTGGGCAAATTTAGCTGAGGCGCATACAGATTTTATTTTTTCAGTAATCGGTGAAGAACTTGGGTTGCTTGGATCACTGCTAGTTCTTTGCCTATATGCAGCATTAATTTACGCAATCATTAGAGTTGCATTGAAAACTAAAGATGATTTTTCAAGGTATGTTTCAGCCGCAATTGCGTGTTGGTTTATTGCACAAATTGCAGTAAATATTGGCTCTGCCACCTCACTAGTTCCAGTAATTGGCGTAACGCTTCCCTTCATCTCCTACGGAGGTTCATCGCTGCTAGCAAATTTAATTGCCGTTGGGTATGTTTTAGGAGTTGCCAGGCGAACACCTGAGATTGCAGAAGGCATTAAAGCCAATAGAGTGCGAAAATTATCTTAATGAGTAAGAAAATAATTTTTGCTGGCGGCGGTACTGCTGGCCACGTCGAGCCAGCTCTTGCGGTGGCTAATTGGCTTAGAAGTAAAAAGCCGGACTGGAATTTAGTATTTGCAGGAACAAAAAGCGGGCTTGAGAATCAATTAGTACCTAAAGAGGGTTTTGCTGTACTTCATATTCCAAAGGTTTTAATGCCACGACAGCTAACTCCTGCAACACTGCTTTGGCCAGCTAAGATTATTTTTGCTACTTGGAAGGCAATCAAGATATGTAAAGATGCTGATCTAGTTATTGGATTTGGCGGTTATGCCTGCCCGCCGATCTATCTTGCGGCAGCTATTTTACGTAAACCAATTTTTATTCATGAGGCGAATGCGGTTCCTGGTTGGGCAAATAGATTAGGCGCACCCTTTGCCGAGCAAATATTTATCGCATTTAATCGGGCTACAAACCAATTTGGTCGCTGGCGAGATGCAAAGCTAACAGGTATGCCAATCAGAGTTGAAATCATCGCTAGTGGTGAAAGATCTGCTGAAGAGAAAGTCGTAGCTAGGAAAAATCAGATTGAAAAATGGAAGCTTTCCTTAGATAAACCGACAGTACTTGTATTTGGTGGATCGCAAGGTTCAAGACACATTAACGAGGCCATTATGCAATCTTTGTCAGTGTTCACTGAAAAAGGTGTTCAAGTAGTCCACTCAGTTGGAAAGAATAATCCGCTGCCACCAAGTACTGAGAATTATTTACCTTTATCTTATATTGATGACATGTCTGCGGCTTATCAAGCATCTGATCTGGTTATCGCTAGAAGTGGTGCCTTAACCTGCGCTGAATTAGCAGCTGTTGGAAAGTTTGCGATTTTGATCCCCCTTCCAATTGGCAATGGCGAACAAGCAATTAATGCACTTGATCTGCAAGCAGTTGGAGCTGCAGAAGTAATCGAGGATAGTAAATTTAACGCTGATTGGCTGATAAGTAATTGGGATGAGATTTGGCGCAAGGCTAAGGCATATAAGCCTTTAACTAAACAAGAGTTCTCTGCAAGTGAAGTAATAGGAAAAGCAATAATAGTTAAATTAGAGAGTACAAGATGAAACTAGAGGGAGAAATTTCACTTAATGAATTAGTCAATCCAAAGGTTCACTTTATTGGAATCGGTGGGGCAGGAATGAGTGGTATTGCTCGAATAATGCTAGCTAAAGGTTTTTCAGTATCAGGCTCAGATAAAAATGATTCATCTGTAATCAAATCGCTTAAAGTATTGGGAGCTGAGATACAAATCGGTCATAGTGCAGATAACATTAAAGATTGCCAATTAGTTATAGTTTCTTCAGCAATTCTAGAGAATAACCCAGAGCTAGTTACAGCGAAACAAAAGGGCATTCAAATTGCTGCTCGAGCTCAGGCACTTGCCTGGTTAATGTCGGACTTAACTTCAATTGCAGTAGCTGGTACGCATGGTAAGACAACAACTACAGCAATGCTTACAGTTGCATTGCAATCGGCAGGACTTGACCCTTCATTTGCTATTGGTGGAACTATTAATACTGCCGGCACAAATGCACATAATGGAAGTGGCTCAATCTTCATTGCTGAAGCTGATGAATCAGATGGCTCCTTTTTAGCGTATAAGCCAAGTGGTGCGATTATCACAAATGTAGAGCTAGACCATGTAGACCATTTTGCCGACGAGGAGGCGGTATTTCGAGTATTTGAGCAATTTATAGATTCAATTAAACAAGATGGGTTTTTGGTTGCATGTGGAGATGATTTAGGAGTAGCGAAACTGCTTAAAAGAGTTAAGCGTAAGGATTTAAGAGTGCTTCTATATGGCGAGGGTAGTAATAATGATTTCAAAATTGAGCGAATTTACTTGGCGCCAACTACATCGGTTGCCACAGTTTCAAATGTAGGTCGCAAAATTGGCGAATTAAGCCTTGCAGTAGTTGGAAAACATAACCTATTAAATGCCTTAGCAGCATTTGCCGCTGGTAGTGCGTTATCTATCTCAGAAGAAAAGCTGCTTACTGGGCTTAAGAGTTTTACTGGAACTAGGCGCAGGTTTGAATTGAAGGGTGAGGTGGCAGGAATTAAGGTAATCGATGATTATGGCCATCACCCAACTGAAGTTGCAGTCACACTTACCGCGGCAAAAAATTTAGCTCAAGGCGGCAGAGTTCTTGTAGTTTTTCAACCTCATCGCTACTCCAGAACTGCAGCTTTTGCTTCTGAATTTAGTTCAGTTCTTAGTGCCGCAGATTTTACATATCTACTAGAAGTGTATGCAGCTAGTGAAGCCCCAATACCTGGTGTTTCTTCTTTAACTATCTCTAAAGGTATGGATGCTAGTAAGGTTATTTTTGAGCCATCAATGCTGAAAGTTGTTGAAGAGATAGCAAAGAATGCAAAAAGTGGTGATGTAATTCTTACTCTTGGCGCAGGCGATGTAAGTTCACTTGGTGAGCCAATTCTGCAAGCTATTGCCGATAGATAGCTAAATGCTAAGTTTTAAGATTCGTAAGCTAAGGCGATTATTTATTCTTTTACTTGCAATCACCTTAATCTCAGGATCTTCATACTTACTTGGGTGGTCATCAGTTTTTACGGTAAGCAGAATTACTGTAGAAGGCACTAGCTCTAGAGCAGAAATCTTTCGTAAATTAAGCAGTGACTCAATAGAGCTAGCTGTAGGTTCAAAGTTGGCACGGATCGAAACCCGCGCAATCAAAAGATCCATAGGTATGCTTGACTGGATTGATGAAGTCAATGTCTCACGGGATTGGTTTGATAAATCGATCAATTTAAGTGTCCGTGAGAAAAAGGCAGTAGCAAAGGCGATAACTACTAAAAATGGCTTGATAAATTTTGATGTATCAGGTGAGATTTTTAAGCCAATATCAGCCTCCCAACAATCAATTCAAGAAAGGCTGCCACTAGTAATAACTGAAGGAAATGACAGTGCCCAACTAGCCTCAGTTGCATCACTATTGGCCCAAATGCCTACCCAGATGGCAGATTTAATACTCAACTTAAAATCAATATCGGTAGCCAACTCTGGCTATATTCAGATGGAGACCAAAGTAAATGAATTACCGCTTCGAATTGATTGGGGTCTTGTAAGTGATATCGATCTAAAGATTGAAGTACTTAATGCCCTGCTAAAACTGCCTGAAAACAAGCGGATTAAGCGGGTAGATCTTTCTCAGCCAGAGCTGCCAATTGTCAGTTAAATTCACCAACTAATTTTCAAATAAAACAACTTATCCAATAATTTCGATTATTTTTGTTGGTAATTAAAGTAATTAAAAGATCGTGTCGGTGTTTGATTGCGCAGTACTTAATCCCTAGTTTTGCTTAATCAGAAAGCATTAACTTTAACTCTCAACTAGAGAGTTAGGGCTAGGGAAGAGGCGAAAAGTGGCAACACCACAAAATTACTTAGCTGTAATCAAAGTCGTTGGTATTGGCGGCGGCGGAGTTAATGCTGTTAACAGAATGATTGATGTTGGATTAAAAGGTGTTGAATTTATTGCAATCAATACAGATGCACAAGCGTTGTTAATGTCTGATGCTGATGTGAAGTTAGATATTGGAAGAAAATTAACAAGAGGTCTAGGTGCCGGAGCTGCACCAGAAATTGGTCGACAAGCTGCACTAGATCACATTGATGAAATTGAAGAGGTATTGCGCGGTGCAGATATGGTTTTTGTTACCGCAGGTGAAGGTGGCGGAACTGGAACTGGCGGTGCACCAATTGTTGCAAAAGTTGCTAAAGATTTAGGTGCATTAACTGTTGGTGTTGTAACTAAACCATTTACATTTGAAGGCAAGCGTCGAACTGCTCAAGCAGAAGAAGGAATTGAAAATTTAAGAACTGAAGTTGATACTTTAATTGTAATTCCAAATGATCGCCTATTAGCAATTTCTGATAGGTCAATTAGTGCACTTGAAGCATTTAAAACTGCAGATCAAGTTTTACTTTCTGGCGTTCAAGGAATTACTGATTTAATTACAACACCTGGATTAATCAATCTAGATTTTGCGGATGTGAAGAGCGTGATGGCTGGAGCTGGATCTGCATTGATGGGAATTGGCTCAGCAAGAGGTGAGGCAAGATCAATTAGAGCAGCAGAGTTAGCTATCTCAAGTCCATTACTTGAGGCTTCAATCGATGGTGCACATGGTGTGCTGCTATCTATTGCCGGTGGCTCTGATTTAGGTTTGTTTGAAATATCTGAAGCAGCGGAGTTGGTAGCTAAATCTGCACATCCAGATGCAAATATTATTTATGGAACAGTAATTGATGATGCACTAGGTGATGAAGTACGAGTAACAGTTATTGCTGCTGGCTTTGATGGTGGCCAACCTAAACGTGTAGCAATGCCGGTTATTGATACTGCCACAATTAGTGGAGAGGCAGATCCGATTGCGGCAAATGACCCATTAGCAGTAGCCCTGGATTTAGGCATTGAAAATGCGGATCGACCACGAAAGCGAATTACTTTTGAAGATTTAGTAGCCGAAGATGAAATCGATATACCTGATTTCATGCGTTAGTAGCCATTATGGCTCGGCTCCTTTTTACCGCTAGGCAATTTGGCTCACTAGCTGATCCAATAAATCAAAAAACTAATACTGAACTTGCAGATTTAATTGGTAAGCCTGTGCAATTTATGCATCAAACTCATAGCAATAATCTACATCTGATAAGCACGATTGAAACTGCCAAAGAAGATACAGATTCACTAATCACAGATAATAAGGATTTAGCTTTAGCGGTAAGGGTTGCAGATTGCATTCCACTTTTACTTTACTCAAAAAATTTAGTAGCTGCAGTCCATGTAGGGCGCAAGGGATTACTTAATGAAGTAGCGTCAAAAACTGTGGCAAAGATGAAGAGCCTGGGCGCTGAAAAAATTTATGGCCTAGCTGGGCCACATATCTGTGGTAATTGCTATGAAGTGGGTACCCAAATGGCTGAAGAGATCTATCGAACTCACCCAGCAACTAAAGGTAAGAAAGACCACCTAAATCTTTTTTCCGGCCTTAAAGAGCAATTACAAGATATCACGCTAGAAAATATTGATATATGCACTAAAGAGAATATTCACTACTTTTCCTATCGGGCAGCTGCAGAGGCTGGGCGCCAAGTTGGTGTGATCAGCTTATGAATCGGCAAGCTGAGATAAAGAATAATCTTCAAATAGTGCAAGATCGTATTTCAGTTGCCTGCAGTAATGCCGGACGTGATATAAATGAAATAACTCTGGTAGCAGTTACTAAAACCTTTGATATTAAAGATTTAGAGATTCTATATTCACTTGGCATTAGGCAGTTTGGTGAGAATAGGGACCAAGAGGCAAGCAAAAAATTTAAAGAGTTACCTAATGATATTAATTGGCATTTTCAAGGTCAGATTCAAAGTAATAAATTAAAATCAATTTGTAATTGGGCTAGATATATACACTCTGTCGATCAACTAAAGCACGCTCAAATTATTTCTGACCTTAGCTCTGATTCACCTAAATCTATTTTTATTCAAGTCTCACTTGATAATCCACCAGAATCAAGGGGAGGAGTCGATCCGGATAAATTAGAGGCATTAGCCGTAGAAGTTTCTAAGTTGAAAGGAGTATCGATCGAGGGTCTAATGGCTGTTGCACCGATCGATAATCCTGGAACTCAAGCTTTTGTTAATCTTCAGCGGATTCACAACAATTTTAAGAGCAAATTTCCTCAGGCCAGACACCTTTCTGCTGGTATGAGTGGGGACTATGAAATGGCTATTTTGCATGGTGCGACACATCTTCGAATTGGCAGTTCAATCCTCGGAAATAGGGATCATCTCTAATAACATTTGAGTATGGCTAGTGCATTTAAAAAGGTTGCTGGATACCTCGGACTTATGGACGAGGAAGAGTTAGATCATGGATCGACTCAACCAGCACAGCGCACACCTCGTTTAGTACGGTCAGAGACTAAGACAACTTCAAAGGCAAATGTTGAATTAGTACAACATGTGGATTCAAACAAAATAATGGATCACATTATTTCTCTGACTCCTAGAACTTATAGTGAGGCCAGATTAATCGGTGAGCATTACCGTGAAGGTAAGCCAGTAATTATGAATTTAAGCGATATGGAAGAGACAGAACGTAAGAGGTTGGTCGATTTTGCTTCTGGTTTAGTTTTTGGTCATCACGGCAGTATTGAGCGCGTAACTCCAAAAGTATTTTTACTAACACCACCAAATGTTTCAGTTAGTGTTGAGGATAAAAATTCAGCAGCACAGGCAAGTTTTTTTAATCAAAGCTAATTTAGTTTAAATCTATGAGCTCGATACTAGGCTTAATTTACTGGGCATTGAACATATTTTTGTTTGCATTAATTGCTCGACTTATTCTTGATTATGTGCGAATGTTTTCACCAAACTGGCGGCCAAAAGGTGTTGTGCTTGCTGCTGCTGAATTAGTTTACTCAGTTACCGATAGACCATTGGCATTTACTAGACAATTTGTTCCACCACTTAGGTTGGGCGGAATTGCTCTTGATCTATCTTTTATTGTCGTCTTCTTTATTGTTCAGTTACTAATTAGATTAGTTGTAGCTCTTTAATTTACTTTCTCAAGTTTTAACCAAAGTCCAAGTTCACTATCAGAAGATTTATTACCAGGCATTTGACTCATTTTAGTTGCAAGTACTTCAGAACTTATTTCATTAATGGCCGAATTTATAGCCTCGGCAAGTTCATCAGACCCACTCCATTCAACAACAATACGATCACTAACATCTAAGCCAACATTTTTGCGCTCTTCTTGAATTGCTCTAATAACTTCACGCACCAATCCAGAACGAATAAGGTCTGGTGTTAACTCCAAATCCAGGGCCAAGCTCTCGCCATTATGAGATGCAACTGACCAACCGCTTCTTGGGGTTTCAGTAATTACAAGATCATCAAGATCGATTGCGATTTGCTTAGATTTATCTGAAATTTTGACATCAATTTCAAACTTTTTGTTCTCGCGAAGTTGCTTAACCATTTGAGAGGCATCTACTTCAGTAATAGCCTTTGCAATAGATTGCACATCTGCTCCATATTTAGCACCTAAGCTTCTGAAATTTGCTTTCACTGATATATCCACTAAATCCTTACCTGCCACATGAATGCCCTCTAGTTTCAAAATATTAAGCTCATCAGCGATATGAGTTTTTATCTCATCAGATATTTGATCCCAGCCTGAAGCAGAAACTAGCGCTCTTGATAGTGGCTGCCGGATCTTTACGCCAGATTCTGCCCGAGCTGATCTACCTAGCTCTACAAGCCTGCGCGAAAGTGAAATCGAAGTTGATAATGAATCATCAATGAAGCTTGCGTCTGTAATAGGAAAATCTTCTAAATGTACTGACTCTTTTTGATCAGCCTGGGCAACTCTAATTAATGTTTGCCAAACATGCTCAGAGATAAAAGGAACCATTGGCGCTAGTAAAAGTGTTAATTGTTTTAAACAGTGATAAAGC
>WLMP01000033.1 GCA_009700155.1 Actinomycetota bacterium | reverse complement strand
ACCTTTTTTACCAATCTCCTTAACCTTATTAACCATATTGGTTACTCGCTCAGTTGTTTTAGCTTTTTGAGCTACTGCTTGAGCCGAAGTAATTTTTCCAGCAGCAAGGGCGGCATCAATTTGCTTATTGATTTCAGTAATCAATGCTGCAATTAATGCATCCTTTTTGTCGCCAGCAATAGTTGCTAGGGACTCACCAGCTTTTAGGCGAGTAGTTAAGGTATCAAGTGAAATACCAAGAGTTGAGGTAATAACTGAATCAAAGGCAGCATGCTTTTCTTTCATAACTGTTTTTGCAGCTGCAGCAGCATTTTCAGCCGCCTTAGTAATTGCATCTGCTTGCGATTGAGTAATGGTTCCATTACTTACTAGTCCAGATAGGAAAGAAGAGATTCGCTCTTTTCCTCCGCGTTGATCTGCTGATGCCACACCGGTGGCTGAGACAGTTAAACCAACTACTAGAGCTGTTACGGTGGCTATTACTTTCTTTTTCATTACCCCTGCTTTCTTCAAGTATTCAAAGTGAACTTGATTGCCTGATATAACTACCAAAGACTGAGTTAGCTCTCTAAACAACCTGTGTGCTGGCTCAGAGTTAATTTAATGATCCACTGTAATTTAAGCAGGTGAGTGCTACCCCTCATACATACCTAAAAAGCATATGAGTAGGTAGGCGTAAGGGATAACCCTCTATTCACTATTTGTAACTTATTTAATTATTTCCTTCACGCAAAGTCACTACGGCTATGCACTTATCCCCATCAAATTGGGAGAAGGAATGTAAGATGCTTAAAAATACATACCCAAGAGTAATTATCATTGCAATCTTCTCACTCTTACTTAATCAATCACCTGCGATAGCTGCAGGTAGAGCTTCAGATACTGTTAATACGATTTTAAGTGGGTCAGGTATTCCCTCGGCTACAACAGGTATAAATGGCGATTTTTATATTGATACAAAGAGTATGAATTTCTATGGCCCTAAGAAAAATAATCGGTGGCCAATTCCAACATCTCTTCGTGGCCCAGCTGGACCAATTGGACCTTCAGGTATCGATGGAAAAAGTGGAGCAGCAGGTGCAACAAGTGATGGCAAAGTTGGCGCAACTGGTGCCGCCGGACCTGCTGGCATTAAAGGTGATACCGGAGCTACTGGACCTGCTGGTATTAAAGGTGATACCGGTGCAACAGGTGCAGCCGGACCTGCTGGTATTAAAGGTGATACCGGTGCAACTGGCGCAACGGGAGCGAAAGGTGATGCTGGAAGTGGTGGGGCTGTTCAATTTGTTAATCTAAATCAATGGACAATGGCAACTGCTACTCCTGGTGGAGGATCTGAGTCAAGTATCTTTGCTTCATTAGCAAGTGGAAAAAAATATAGTTTCTCAATACTGGTTAATGGCAAACTACTTCCGAATGTAACTACATTTCGAACTTTTCCTATTTTAAAATGTACTGATGATTCAGCTACCTTAAACTATGAATATTCATACGGATTTGGGCAATCTTCTGATTTAACAACCGACTTTAATAGAGTTTCGTTCACAATCATTGGGACAGTTTCTGTAAGTGCAGATAGTAACTTTTCTGTTCTTGTACGGGATGTCGAAGGCTCAAATAAATCAGTAACTTTTAATGGTAAAGCGGTTATTCAAGAAATCGGAACTATTAATTAAAAATGGAGCGGGTGACCGGGATTGAACCGGCACAGCTAGCTTGGAAGGCTAGAACTCTACCATTGAGCTACACCCGCAAAATTGTTGCGTGATCTGCTACTGCACTTGCCAAGATTATCTTGAATTGCGGTAGCAGGTCATACCTTATTACTTTGGTTAGGAGAAGGGAAAATGACCCCTTAGACTTTCACCCTTCGGGGCGTAGCGTAGTGGCTAGCGCGCCTGCTTTGGGAGCAGGAGACCGTGGGTTCGAATCCCTCCGCCCCGACCAAAGTTAATTAAATTAAAAGGGGAAACTTAATTGAAAAGTACGGTTGAAAAACTTTCACCTACACGAGTAAAGCTTTCAGTTGATGTTGAGTTTTCAGAATTAAAGCCACATATTGATGGCGCTTATAAAACCCTAAGTGAAAAAGTTAATATTCCTGGTTTTCGTAAAGGCAAAGTACCAGCTGCAATGATCGACCAACGTTTTGGTCGAGGCGCTGTATTAGATGAGGCGATTAATGCTGCCTTACCTACTTTTTACTCTCAAGCAGCTAAAGAAAATGATGTTTTGGTAATTGGCCGACCAAATGTTGATATAACTGAGCTAAAAGATAATGAGAAGTTAAGTTTCACAGTTGAGGTAGATATTAGGCCAGAGATTGCACTACCAAAGTTTTCTGAGATAAAAATCGAAGTTGATGATGTTGCTGTTACCGACAAAGATGTTGAAGATCAACTGCAATCCTTAAGAACTAGATTTGGCACCTTAACTACTGTTGAAAAATCTGTTGCAAATGGTGATTTTGTTAGTATCGATTTAGTTGCAACCAAAGATGATAAAGAGATCGATGGCGGAAGTGCTAATGAGATCTCCTATGAAGTGGGATCTGCCTCGATGATTGAAGGTTTAGATGAAGCACTTGCTGGCTTAACAGTTGGTCAAAGCAAGAGTTTTGATACCGCACTAGTTGGTATGCCTGAAAATGAAAAAGCAACTGTGAAGGTAACTGTTAAAGCGGTAAAAAATCGTGAGCTGCCGCCATTGGATGATGAGTTTGCAAAATTAGCGTCAGAGTTTGAAACTCTTACTGAGCTAAAGGCAGATTTAACTACTCGGCTAACAAAGGTTAAAGAGTTAGAGCAGGGTGCCCAAGCTAGAGATTTACTAGTTGAAAAATTGTTAAGCGCAGTTGATATTCCGCTACCAGCTGAGATTATAGAAGCTGAGGTAAATGATCATTTAGAAAAAGAGGGCAGACTAGAAGATGATAAGCATCGTGCTGAGGTTAATGAAGAGGTAAGAACAACTATTACCCGTGAATTTCTTCTAGATTCAATTGTTAAGGCAGAGGCAGTTTCAGTAAATGAATCTGAATTAACTGAGTATTTGGTTCGAGCAGCAAGTCGATATGGCATGACACCAGATCAATTCATTAAAGAGGTATCTCAGGCAGGTCAGATTACGACAATGGTGGCCGAGGTTGCTCGGGCAAAAGCGATAGCGCAGGTTTTGGGTCAAGTTAAGATTGTTGATAAATCTGGTAAGAAAGTAGATATTCAGGCGCTGGCGCCTAAGAAGGATCCTGAGAGTAAAAGCGAATAATCGCTAACGGCGAACAGATCCCATGCGTAATTGGGGAAGCATTTTTCGTAAAAGATTGTTAAGGTCAAGACAGTATTTATTATCAAAAGGAGATATCGGTGGAGCTAAGTAACACCCCACGCGCAGCAGCATCTGCTGGCGGTGGACTTGATGATCAGGTTTATCAACGTCTACTTAAAGAGCGCATTATTTTCTTAGGATCAGTAGTTGAAGATTCAATGGCAAATGCAATTTGTGCTCAAATGCTACTTCTTGCGGCCGAGGATCCAGAAAAAGATATTTACCTTTATATTAATTCACCAGGCGGATCAATCTCTGCCGGTATGGCAATTTATGACACTATGCAGTACATCAAAAATGATGTCGCAACAGTTGCGATGGGACTTGCAGCATCGATGGGACAGTTTTTACTTTGCGCAGGAACTGCTGGCAAAAGATATGCACTTCCTCATGCCCGCATCATGATGCACCAACCATCTGGCGGTATTGGTGGCACAGCATCTGATATTAAAATCCAAGCTGAACAAATGAGTTTTACTAAGAAGAGCATGGCTGAATTAATTGCTTTTCACACTGGACAGAAAGCAGAGATTATTACTGAAGACTCAGATCGCGACCGCTGGTTTACTGCTGCTGAAGCAAAAGAGTATGGCTTTGTAGATCATGTTGTTAAATCTGCAGGTCAAGTATCTGGAAGTGGAGGCACCTCAAGATGAAGCCGGATTTAAATAAGTTAAATGAGATTACCTCTCGTTATATTCTGCCAACAATTGAAGAGCGCACCAGCTATGGCTATAAGAGATTAGATCCATATACAAAATTATTTGAAGAGCGCATTATTTTCTTAGGTCAAGCAATTGATGACACAGTAGCAAATGATGTTATGGCTCAGTTGTTAACTTTGGAATCTATGGATCCAGACCGTGACATTATGATGTACATAAACTCACCAGGTGGATCATTTACGGCGTTAACTGCAATTTATGACACTATGCAATTTGTTCGCCCAGATGTAATGACTATCTGTTTAGGTCAAGCAGCATCTGCAGCAGCGGTACTACTTGCAGGCGGTGCTGCTGGCAAAAGGTATGCGTTAGAGCATGCTCGAATTTTAATTCATCAGCCTTACTCTGAAGGTGGTGGTCAGGGATCTGATATTGAGATTCAAGCTAGAGAAATTTTACGTATGCGAACATTGCTAGAAGATATGTTGGCACGTCACTCTAAGAAAGATAAAGCCACAATTGCTAAGGATATTGAGCGAGATAAAATTCTAACCTCAGCTGAAGCAGTTGAGTATGGATTAATTGATCAGGTGCTAGCTTCTCGTAAGGCAAAAGCAAAAGATTAAGTTTTTATAGTTAAGTTAAAACTTAACCTATAACCTTTGATTTATATCTAGCGTAGATACTTAGTTGCGCATACCTGCTACTAATTCGCCTATAAGCGAACAGTTTTTAGGGTAATTTCCCGCCATTCAATACTCGCGCTGTTCTACCCTTGTGCTTCTTCCCTAGTGAATTGGAGCGATTTCGGTGACTACCCGTATTGGTGAAAGTGGTGACCTACTTAAGTGTTCCTTCTGCGGTAAAACCCAAAAACAGGTTAAGAAATTAATCGCTGGCCCTGGTGTTTATATATGTGATGAGTGTATTGATTTATGTAATGAAATAATTTTAGATGAACTTAATGAAACTAGCACCCTTGGTTTAGCTGAGCTACCAAAGCCACAGGAGATATTTGAATTCTTAGATCAGTATGTAATCGGTCAAGATCAAGCAAAGAAATCTCTATCTGTTGCTGTCTATAACCACTACAAGCGTGTGCAATCTGGCGATTCAAGACGTGATGATGGCATAGAGCTTTCTAAGAGTAATATTTTAATTTTAGGACCAACTGGTTGTGGTAAAACTTTATTAGCACAAACTTTAGCCAGGATGCTTAATGTGCCATTTGCAATTGCAGATGCCACAGCATTAACGGAGGCTGGTTATGTTGGTGAAGATGTTGAGAACATTTTACTGAAATTGATTCAAGCCGCAGATTTTGATGTTAAAAAAGCTGAGACTGGAATAATTTATATTGATGAAATTGATAAGGTCGCTAGAAAAGCTGAGAATCCATCAATTACCAGAGATGTATCTGGTGAGGGAGTGCAGCAAGCATTACTAAAAATATTAGAAGGAACAACTGCATCAGTTCCGCCACAAGGTGGCCGTAAACATCCTCACCAAGAGTTTTTGCAGATTGATACAACAAACATACTATTTATTGTTGGTGGAGCTTTTTCTGGTCTTGAAAAAATCATTGAAAGCCGTAAAGGTAAAGCAGGCGTTGGATTTAATGCGAAATTACAAACAATTGATGATGTTGTTAAGACAGACATTTTTGCAGATGCTATGCCTGAAGATTTACTTAAGTTTGGCATGATTCCTGAATTTATCGGACGCTTACCTATTATGACTAGCGTTGAGAATTTAGATCAGAAAGCATTAATGCAGATATTGACTGAACCAAAAAATGCTTTGGTAAAGCAGTACCAAAAACTATTTGAATTAGATGAGGTTGAGCTTGAATTTAGTAATGAGGCCTTAGAGGTTGTGGCTGATTTAGCAATTAAACGTGGCACAGGTGCCAGAGGCTTACGCGCAATCATGGAAGAGACCTTGCTTGCAGTTATGTATGAAGTGCCAAGCAGAAAAGATATTGAAAAGGTAGTTATTACCCCGGCGGTAGTTAGGAAAGAGGAAGCACCAACTTATATTCCGCGTACTGCAGGTGGACCAAAGCGGGCAGTTAAGGGTGATAAGAGTTCTGAGGAAAAAAGCGCCTAAGATCAGCCCTTATGAGTGGTAATAATAAGAAAGAGTTAGCTGCCACCTTTTCACCTGCAGAAATAGAAGCACCGCTTTATAAAAAGTGGCTAAGTGCTGGTTACTTTAAAGCAGATGCAAAATCTAAAAAGCCGGCATTCACCATAGTTATTCCGCCACCAAATGTAACTGGCTCACTTCATATTGGTCACGCCCTAGATCACACAATTCAAGACTTACTAATTCGAATGAAACGAATGAAAGGCTTTGAAGCACTATGGCTACCTGGTATGGATCATGCAGGAATTGCAACTCAAAATGTTGTTGAAAAGCAATTAGCTGCGCAAGGTAAATCTCGCCATGACTTAGGCCGGGAAGCATTTATTGAAAAAGTATGGCAGTGGAAGGCTGAATCTGGTGGTGCAATTTTAGATCAAATGAAGCGCTTGGGCGATAGCGTGGATTGGGATCGCGAAGCTTTTACAATGGATACAAATTTAAGTAAAGCAGTTCTAACCATATTTAAGCGGTTATATGACAAGGAATTAATTTATCGTGCGGAGAGAATAATTAATTGGTGCCCAAGATGTTTGACTGCACTATCTGATATTGAAGTAGAGCATAAAGATGATGCTGGTGAGTTTGTATCTATTAAGTATGGCAATGATGAGTTAAATATTACAGTTGCAACTACTAGAGCAGAGACCATGCTGGGAGATGGTGCAGTTGCGGTAAACCCTAGTGATGAAAGATATAAGCATTTAGTTGGCAAGAAAGTGTTACTGCCATTAGTTGATCGAATGATTCCAATCATTGCTGATGAATTAGTTGATCCTGATTTTGGAACTGGTGCAGTTAAAGTGACAGCAGCACATGATCCAAATGACTTTGAAATGGGAATGCGACACGGTGTTGAGTTAGTTGTAATTATGAACGAGCATGGCGTAATGGCTGGAACTGGAACAAAGTTTGATGGTCTAGATCGCTTTGAAGCAAGAAAAGCTGTGGTGGAGGAGTTAAGAAAACAAGGCAGAGTTGTTGCTGAGAAGCGACCATATGTACATGCAGTAGGACATTGCCAAAGATGCGATACGACAGTTGAGCCAAGACTTTCAAAGCAATGGTTTGTAAAGGTTGCACCACTTGCCAAAGCAGCAGCAGATGCTGTTAGAGATGGCAGAGTAAAGATTGAACCAGAGCAAATGTCACCTAGATATTTTGAATGGGTAGATAACATGCATGATTGGTGTATCTCTCGCCAACTTTGGTGGGGACATCGCATCCCGGTTTACTACGGTCCAAATGATGAGGTTGTAGTTTGTGGACCAGATGAACAACCACCTGCTGGATACACGCTAGACCCAGATGTATTAGATACCTGGTTTTCATCAGCACTTTGGCCATTTTCAACATTAGGTTGGCCAGAGCAGACAGAGGATTTGAAAAAGTTTTATCCCACATCAGTTTTAGTTACCGGTTATGACATTTTATTTTTCTGGGTTGCTCGAATGATGATTATGGGTTTATTTGCGATGGAGGGTAAGCAGCCATTTAATGTGATTGCTTTGCATGGCTTAGTGCGTGATCAATTTGGTAAGAAGATGAGTAAAAGTCGAGGAAACACCGTTGACCCAATTGAGTTCATGGATAAGTACGGTTCAGATGCGCTTCGCTTTACATTAGCAAGAGGAGCTAATCCCGGAACAGATCAAGCACTAGCTGAGGATTGGATTGCCGGATCTAGAAATTTTGCAACCAAACTTTGGAATGCAACTAGATTTGCAATGTTAAATGGCGCCAATATAGAGGGTGATCTTCCAAAACGCAGTGAATTAAATGCCATTGATAATTGGATTCTAACTAGATTAGATCAAACAATTTCATCTGCCGATGAGTTATTTGAAAAGTTTGAGTTTGCAAAGGCTTGCGATCTGATTTATCACTTTGCATGGGATGATTTATGTGATTGGTATTTAGAACTTTCAAAATCAACTTTTGCTAACGCAGATGCTTCAACACAGAAAAGTGCTCGAGTACTAGGAGAGGTTTTAGACCAACTTCTTAGATTAATGCACCCAGTAATGCCATTTATTACCGAAGAGCTTTGGTGTCATTTAACTGGCGGGCAATCACTAATGATTACTCAATGGCCTAAATCTGATTTATCTGCGCAAGATCACGAGGCGGTTAAGTTGGTAGAAAAAATGCAGGAAATTGTCACCGAAATTCGCCGATTCAGAAATGATCAAGGGATTAAAAGCACAGCAAAGGTAGTTGCCAAGTTTTCTGGCTTAAAGGAAGCTGGGTTGGATAGTTATGAGGCAGCACTTAGACATATTGTTAAGTGTGAAACTGGTGGTAGTAATTTCACAGCAAAAACTCAAATTGGAAATGTTATAGTTGATTTTGATCTGACAGGTGCAATTGATTTAGTTGCTGAACGTGCCAGACTAACTAAAGATTTACAAACAGCACAAAAAGATCGTGATACAGCAAAGGTGAAATTAGATAATGAAGGATTTATGGCAAAGGCTCCAATGGAGGTAGTTACTGAGATAAGAGCTAGGCTTTCCCAAACTACCGAAGATATTGAGAGAATTACTGCCCTTCTTGAAAAATTACCGAAGTAAATGAGTAGTGCAGACAACATAGCTAAGCTAAATGCAATTGAATTAGCATTAAATAAGCGCTGGCCAGAGAATAAGATTGAACCAACTCTGGATCGTATTTTAGCTTTAACCGATGCATTAGGTTCTCCACAATTTTCTTACCCAACTATTCACTTAGCTGGCACCAATGGAAAAACCACTACTTCCAGAATGATTGATCATTTGTTTTCTGAATTGGGGTATCGAGTTGGTAGGTATACCTCTCCTCACCTGGAATCCTT
>WLMP01000032.1 GCA_009700155.1 Actinomycetota bacterium | reverse complement strand
GATGGCAAATTTATTTGGCTACGCCTTACCGTGGATAGAGATCGGAATTGGGTTACTTCTAGTTCTTGGAGCTTTAGTCCGAATCAATGGCTTGCTTGGGGCATTAATAATGTTGGCATTTATTATTGCAATTGCACAGGCTTGGGCCCGTGGATTAAGCATTGACTGTGGCTGTTTTGGCGATGGGGGAGAAATTGATCCAGAGGATACGAAGTATTTATCTACAATTATTCGAGATCTAGGTCTACTTGGGCTTGGCGTTTTCTTATATTTCTTCCCAAAGGGTAGATTTGCACTTGATAAATAATCACAATAACTAAAATAGGAGCAAAGCAATGGCAACAAATAATGGTGGCGATAAGGGAACTAGAAACCTTGTAATAGTAATGGTGGGTTTCATAGTCGCTACAGGAGTTATTTTTTCAGTTATTAGCAATCGAGCCGCTTCAAATGTCGAAGTTCCGGCAGCAGTATCTGCTACTGATGGCTACGGAATTGTGCTAAACCCATCTGCTTCGCCAAAAATTGATGTTTATCTTGATTACCAATGTCCAGCCTGTAAATCATTTGAGTTAATTAATGGTGGCTACTTAAATGAGATTACTGTTCAGAAAAAAGCAAAAGTTGTGTATCACCCAATGACATTTATTGGACGAGAATCAATCCTAGCTGCTAACGCTGCTGCATGCTCTGCAGATGAGAATAGATTTGTAGATATGAACTTAGCGCTGTTTCAGAGCCAACCTGCTGGTAAAGATACTGGACAGTGGCAAAATGAATCTTTAATTGCAATCGGTAACTCTGTCGGTATTACCTCTGAAAGCTTTAAACAGTGCGTTAATGATGGAAAGTATCTGAATTGGACACGAAATATATCTGAGGAATCTGGCAAAGCTAATGTAAATAGCACACCAACTATTCTTGTAGATGGCAAGCCACTAGATGGAGCTACTCGGTCTGACCCTGTAAAGTTTAGAGCAGCACTAGAAGCTGCTGGCGTTAAGTAATCTGTTAACTCAAAGAGGTTAAGTTGATTCCTAGCCCCACCTTTTCGACTCTTACTCTGGGTCCACTAACGCTCCACTACTATGCAATAAGCATTATTTTAGGAATAGTAGTTGCAGTTTATGTTGGACAAAAACGCTATGCATCACTTGGCGGAAATCCTGGGGAAGTATCTGATGCTGCAATCTGGGCTGTGCCTTTTGGAATTATTGGTGGGCGGATTTATCACGTAATTACTTCACCGCAGCAATACTTTGGGCAGAACGGTAATCCAGTAGATGCACTTCGAATTTGGAAAGGCGGACTAGGGATTTGGGGAGCGATTCTAATTGGCGCATGTGGCGCTTTTATTTATTTTAAGACCCATAACACCACACTTAAATTCTCACAGTTTTTAGATGCTCTAGCTCCTGGAGTTGTCCTAGCTCAAGCCATTGGTCGAATCGGTAATTGGTTTAATCAAGAGTTATTTGGAAAGCCAACTGATTTGCCATGGGGATTAGAAATTAAACAGTCAAGTAGGCCAGATGGATATGAGCAATTTCTAACCTTTCATCCGACATTTTTATATGAATTACTTTGGTGTGTTGCCGTAGCGGTAATCTTGATAAAACTGCCTGGGTTTATACGAAAGGTGCCTAAGAAATCAGGCGATATTTTTGTAATCTATATTCTTGCTTACTCATTTGGCCGGCTTTGGATTGAGGCGCTAAGAATTGATGATGCAAATCTAATTTTTGGAGTACGTTTGAATATTTGGGTGAGTTTGATCGCAATTATTAGCTCTTATATATATTTAGCCCGCAGTAAAGCAGGCGAAAATGAGGCAAAGAAGATAGTTTCAAGTTAAGATTTAGGTATGGGTCTAGAAGAAGTTCAGATGCGTAATTTAGAGCATCGAACAAACCGAACTGGGTGGTTAAGAGCTGCAGTACTTGGCTCAAATGATGGCTTAGTTTCAACAGCGAGTTTAATGATTGGTGTAGCAGCAGCTAGTAAAAGTGAATTATTAATTACTGCAGGCCTAGCCGGAATCGCAGCTGGAGCTATGTCAATGGCAGTTGGTGAGTATGTATCAGTTAAATCTCAAACAGACATTGAAAAAACAGATCGAGAAATCGAAGTACGACAATTGAAAGAGGATCCAGATGGTGAGCTTTTAGAGCTTACGCATATCTACATCGATCGAGGTTTATCTAAAGAGTTGGCTACAGAGGTTGCTACTGCACTACATAAGCATGGTGCCCTTGAAGCCCACCTAAGAGATGAGTTAGGTCATTTTGATCACACTAGAGCAAGACCAATTCAAGCTGGAGTTGCATCTGCAATTGCATTTACGGCAGGCGGAGTAGTGCCACTTATTGGGGCGCTACTAGCAGGCGATAATAAAGTTCCATTTATTCTTATCATTACCGCACTTGGTCTTGTTGCTGCAGGTGTGATTAGCGCCAAGATTGCATCATCACCAATCCCAAAAACAGTTATGCGAATATTTGCAGGCGGCGCCCTCGGTGTTGCTATAACAGCTGGGATTGGTTGGCTAGTAGGGCTAACTGGAATTTAATACCCCTGCTATAATTTAGGAAGATTCAAGAAGTTGGGCCATTGCTGTCCCGACCCTTCAGCGGGAGCGGCCTTTTAATTGAAAAGCAATTCACTTTTTTCAACCACCCCAATTGCAGATGGGTTATATAACCCTGCTAACGAGCATGATGCTTGTGGTGTGGCAATGGTTGCTACGTTAAATAAGTTACCTACACATGAAATAGTCTCACAAGCTCTAACTGCTTTAAGAAATCTAGAACACCGTGGAGCATCTGGTGCAGAGCCAGATAGTGGTGATGGTGCCGGAATACTGATTCAAATTCCCGATAAATTTTATAGATCAACTGTAGATTTTGAACTACCTCCAGTAACACATTATGCAACTGGAATACTTTTTGTTAGCTCAGGTGAAAATGAATTTAAGAAACAAATAGAGAAAATTGCAACTGAGGAAGGATTGAAGATACTTGGTTGGCGTGATCTACCAATCAACTCCTCTTCTTTAGGAAAAACTGCACTCTCAGTAATGCCCGATTTCAAGCAAGTCTTTATCGCAGGTAACTTGAATGAATCAGACTTAGTGCTTGAGAGAATGGTTTATTGCCTACGTAAACGAATTGAGAATAATTACAATATTTATATTCCATCACTTTCATCGCGAACAGTTGTTTATAAGGGTATGTTAACTACGGGTCAGTTAGAAGAATTTTTCCCAGATCTTTCAGAGCCGCTAGTTGAATCATCATTTGCCTTAGTTCACTCCAGATTTTCAACCAATACTTTTCCTTCTTGGCCACTAGCTCATCCATATCGATACATCGCTCATAATGGCGAAATTAATACAGTTAAGGGTAATAGGAATTGGATGAGTGCTAGAGAATCTTTACTTGAGAGTGATTTGATACCAGGTGATCTGAAAAGATTATTTCCAATTGTAAATAACTCTGGCAGTGATTCTGCATCCTTTGATGAAGTTTTAGAGTTGCTATATCTTGGCGGACGTTCATTGCCCCATTCAATTTTAATGATGATTCCAGAGGCTTGGGAAAATCACACAACAATGCCACAAGAGTTAAAGAATTTTTATGCATTCCATTCGGCATTAATGGAGCCGTGGGATGGGCCTGCCTGTGTGACCTTTACCGATGGTAAACAAGTCGGTGCAGTTTTAGATAGAAATGGTTTACGTCCATCAAGATTTTGGGTAACAAAAGATGGACTTGTGGTTTTATCTAGCGAAGTTGGCGTTCTGGATTTTCCACCTGAAAATATTATTCGTAAGGGCAGGCTGCAGCCTGGCAGAATGTTTTTAGTTGACATAGATGCTGGTCGAATAATTGAAGATGATGAAATCAAAAGCACTTTGGCAGCATCGGCTCCATATGGTGATTGGTTACATGGTGGACTAGTTCGGTTAAGTGATCTGCCTTCACGCGAACATATTGTTTATCCTCATTCATCTGTTGTTCGCAGACAAAGAGCTTTTGGTTACACAGAAGAGGAGCTGCGAATAATTATTACGCCAATGGCTCGAAATGGCGCAGAACCACTTGGCTCAATGGGAACTGATACACCAATTGCAGCGCTATCAAATAAGCCAAGATTACTTTTTGATTACTTTGCACAGCTATTTGCGCAAGTAACAAACCCACCTTTGGATGCTATTAGAGAAGAGTTAGTTACCTCTCTTGGTGGATCAATTGGTCCAGAGCACAATTTATTAGATCCAGGACCAGCCTCTTGCCGACAAATTTCGATTCAATTTCCAGTAATAGATAACGATGAGCTTGCAAAAATAATTCATGTTAATGCCGATGGTGATCAACCTGGTCTTGCTGCTTATGTGGTTAAAGGATTATTCAAGATTGCAGGTGGTGGAAAATCACTTGTTGCGCGCATTGAAGAGATTAGAAAAGAAGTATCCAAAGCAATAGAGGATGGTGCAAGAATTATTGTGCTATCAGATCGTGATGGAGATGCTGAGAATGCGCCAATTCCTTCATTATTACTTACCTCAGCTGTTCACCATCATCTCATTCGAGAAAAGACTAGAACTAAAGTTGGCTTAGTAGTTGAAAGCGGTGAGGTTAGAGAGGTACATCATGTTGCGCTGTTGGTCGGATTTGGCGCCGCAGCAGTAAACCCATACCTAGCTATGGAAAGTGCTGAAGATCTTGTAAGGCAGGGTGTAATTACCGGGATTACTCCAGAGAAGGCAGTACGAAACTTAATTAAATCTTTAGGTAAAGGTGTTCTAAAGGTTATGTCGAAGATGGGTGTATCTACCATCGCCTCCTATACCGGTGCTCAAATATTTGAAGCAATTGGTTTATCTAAAGAGATTGTTGATGAGTATTTTGTCGGCGCCACATCAAGATTAGGTGGTGTTGGTATTGATACTATTGCGCAAGAAACTATCAAGCGACATCACATCGCTTACCCACCAGGTGGAGAGATTCCGGGTTCAAAGAAGCTACAAATTGGTGGTGAATACCAGTGGCGCCGCGAGGGTGAACCACACCTATTTGATCCTGAGACTGTTTTTACACTCCAGCATGCAACAAGAGCAAAGCGATTTGATGTCTTCAAGCGGTATACATCAAGAGTTGATGATCAATCAAAGCGGTTAATGACACTAAGAGGTTTATTTACTTTTAAAGAAGGAGTAAGAAAACCAATTTCGATAGATGAAGTAGAGCCAGCTTCAGAGATTTTGAAGCGATTTGCAACTGGTGCAATGTCTTATGGTTCGATTTCCCAAGAAGCGCACGAGACATTAGCAATTGCCATGAATCGAATTGGTGGTAAATCCAATACTGGTGAGGGTGGCGAAGATCCAGCACGAAATACGCCTGAGAAAAACGGTGATTCAAAGCGTTCTGCAATTAAGCAGGTTGCAAGTGGAAGATTTGGTGTTACAAGTGAGTACTTAGTTAATGCTGATGATATTCAAATTAAAATGGCACAGGGTGCTAAGCCTGGGGAAGGCGGTCAGCTTCCAGGAAATAAGGTTTATCCATGGATCGCTAAAGTTCGTTACTCAACACCCGGCGTTGGTTTGATTTCACCGCCACCACACCATGATATTTACTCCATCGAGGATTTAGCCCAACTAATTCATGATCTAAAAAATGCAAACAATCAAGCAAGAATCCATGTGAAGTTAGTTGCTGAAGTTGGTGTCGGAACAGTTGCAGCTGGAGTAAGTAAGGCGCATGCTGATGTTGTTTTAATTTCTGGTCACGACGGTGGAACTGGAGCATCCCCACTTACTTCACTAAAGCATGCCGGAGCGCCATGGGAATTAGGACTTGCTGAAACACAGCAGACTTTGATGTTAAATGGATTAAGAGATCGAATAGTTGTTCAGGTAGATGGCCAGATGAAAACTGGCAGAGATGTGATCATTGCCGCCTTACTAGGTGCGGAAGAATTTGGTTTTGCTACTGCACCACTTGTTGTTTCTGGTTGCATCATGATGAGAGTCTGTCATTTAGATACTTGCCCAGTTGGCGTTGCTACTCAAAATCCTGAGCTGCGCAAGAAGTTCAGCGGCAAGCCAGAGTTTGTTGAGACTTTCTTTGAATACATAGCAGAAGAGGTTAGACAGATACTGGCAGAACTTGGCTTTAAAAAACTTGAAGATGCCATAGGTCAAGTTGAACTACTTGATACTAAAGATGCAGTCGAACACTGGAAAGCTAGTGGCTTAGATCTAAAGCCTTTACTTAAATCAGTTGAGGTTAACTCACCTCGTAAAAATACAACTACACAAGACCATGGTTTGGTATCAGCCTTAGATAATAAATTAATTCAATTATCAAAAGATGCGTTAACTAATAAAACTCCAATTCGTTTAGATATTCCAGTTCGAAATGTAAACAGAACTGTCGGAACAATGCTTGGGTCTCAAATAACAAGAAACTTTGGTGGGGCAGGGCTGGCAGATGACACAATTGATATTACTTTTCATGGATCGGCAGGTCAGTCTTTTGGAGCATTTATTCCATCTGGGTTAACTCTTAGACTCTATGGCGATAGTAATGATTATGTCGGCAAAGGGCTTTCCGGTGGTCGAATCATTATTAGACCAGATGAGAAGGCAACTTTTGAATCAGCAAAAAATGTGATTGCTGGAAATGTAATTGGTTATGGTGCAACATCCGGTGAAATCATGATCTCTGGCGTTGTTGGTGAAAGATTTTGTGTAAGAAACTCAGGTGCAATTGCAATCGTTGAAGGCGTAGGCGATCATGGTTGCGAGTACATGACTGGTGGAACAGTAATTATTCTTGGTAAAACTGGACGTAACTTCGCAGCTGGTATGTCTGGCGGACGTGCATTTGTATTAGATTTAAATCCTCAATTAGTTAATACTGAAATGGTAGATGTTTTATCTCTTCCGTTAGATCAAGAGGATTTAGTTAAGAAGTATATTTCTAAGTTTTATGCTGAAACCGGATCAAAAATAGCTGGTGAAATTTCAAAAGATTGGCCAACATTTAAAGATCGAATTTCACTTGTAATGCCAAGGGATTATGCGCGCGTTTTAGAGGTAATGGCAAAGGCAGAGCGTTCTGGTTTATCTGTTGAGAGTGAAGTAATGGCGGTGCTAAATGGCTGATCCAAAAGGGTTTTTAACTACACCAAGAGAGTTGCCAAAACGTAGACCTGTTGATGTTCGAATTAAAGATTGGAAAGAGGTTTACCAGGAACAAGAGTTCTCACAACTTCAAAAGCAAGCAGGCCGTTGTATGGATTGTGGAATTCCCTTTTGTCACCAAGGCTGCCCACTAGGAAATTTAATACCTGAATGGAATGATCTAATTTGGCGTGGCGAGAAAGCTGAAGCAATCGACAGGCTTCATGCAACAAATAACTTTCCAGAATTTACTGGCAGGTTATGTCCTGCTCCATGTGAGACCGCATGCGTTGTTGCAATTAACTCAGATGCAGTCACAATCAAGCAGGTCGAATTAAGAACAATTGAAGAGGCCTTTAAAGACAACAGAGTTATTCCGCTAGTACCGGATCGGATTTCAGGTAAAACAGTGGCAGTAATTGGCTCTGGTCCAGCTGGATTGGCAGCAGCACAACAATTAACTAGAGCTGGTCATACCGTTGCAGTTTATGAACGGGCTGACAAAATTGGTGGATTGCTTCGTTATGGAATCCCAGAGTTTAAAATGGAAAAATCTATCGTTGATAGAAGAATAAAGCAGATGGAACAAGAGGGCACAAGGTTTAGGACTAATGTAAATATCGGTACAGAAATTACTGGTAGTGCATTACGAAATAAGTATGACGCGGTTGTGCTTGCTATCGGTGCTACAAATTGGCGAGATCTTCCAATACCAGGACGTGAAGCAAAGGGAGTTTATCAAGCCATGGAGTATTTACCTTGGGGTAACAAACAGGCATTAGGTGAGTTAGAAAAAGAGCCAGAGATTAATGCCAAAGGCAAAGATGTTGTTATTTTAGGTGGCGGAGATACTGGAGCAGACTGCTTAGGTACAGCAATTAGACAGGGTGCTAAATCAATTACCCAACTTGAAATTATGCCTAGACCAACAGAGGAAAGACCAAGCAATCAGCCTTGGCCAACTTACCCAATGATTTATCGCGTAAGTAGTGCTCATGAAGAATCTGGTGAGCGCATGTATTCAGTATCAACTCAAGAATTTACTAAGGATTCTAAAGGTAATTTAACTGGACTAAAACTTGTTGAGACTCAATTTAATAACGGAAAGTTTGAGCCAGTAGCAGGAAGTGAAAAAATCATTCCTGCTGATCTAGTTTTCTTAGCTATGGGATTTACAGGGCCAGAAAAGAGTGATTTATTGAATCAGCTTGAGGTGGAATTAGATGACCGAGGCAATATTAAAAGAGATGAAAATTATGCTACATCCAGTGAAGGTGTATATGTATGTGGTGATGCTGGTCGTGGCCAGTCACTGATTGTTTGGGCTATTGCAGAAGGAAGAAGTGCTGCCGCGGCAGTTGATACCTATTTATCTGGACACACTCAGTTGCCTTTCCCGATTGAGCCAACTGCACGGCCATTAATGGTTTAAGGTCAAGCCATGCGCCGCGCAAAAATCGTCTGCACAATGGGGCCAGCTGTTGAATCAGTTGAAAAAGTAACTGAGCTAATAAATGCTGGCATGAATATGGCCAGACTAAACCTTTCACATGGTGGCTATGAAGAGCATCAAGCAAGACTTGATACCGTGAGAAGCGTTGCCAAGAAATTTAATAAAGCGGTTGCGATTTTAGTAGACCTACAAGGACCAAAAATAAGATTAGGCAGATTCTCTAACGGACCTCATGAATTATTTAAAGGGGATAGGTTTGTAATTACAACTGAAGAGGTGCAGGGAAATAAGGAACGCGCCGGCACAACATATAAGGGATTACCGGGTGATTGCCGTAAAGGTGACATGATCATGATTGATGATGGCAAGGTTG
>WLMP01000031.1 GCA_009700155.1 Actinomycetota bacterium | reverse complement strand
AGATCCTCGGAGATTTCAGCTGGACTTGCATCTCAAGTTTTTATTTGTCGCCAACCAATTGAAACTCCTACCGGTCGCTTTATGGGAGTTGTTCATATTCAAAGGCTATTGCGAGAACCACCTGCAACGCTTTTAGGTGGAATTTTAGACACTGATATTGTTCCGCTCTCTACTGAAGCTAACTTAAATGAAGTATCGTTGTATTTAGCAAGCTATAACCTACTTTCTGTTCCAATTGTTGATTCAAATGATCGTTTACTTGGAGTTGTGACTGTAGATGATGTACTGGATCACTTACTGCCAGAGAATTGGCGAAATGATGAATCTTTAAAGCAAGAAAGTGAGGCTAGATAGTTATGGGAAAAGAGAAATTGAATAAAAACTCACTTGAGTTTCCACGCGAAGCTCGTAGGAGTTTAAAGCCCTCATATGATCCTGAAGCTTTTGGTCGCTGGTCTGAAAAGTTTGCACGCTTTTTAGGAACTGCCCGATTCTTAGTATTTATGACCGCATTTGTAATCTTTTGGGTCACTTGGAATTTTATGGCTCCGGACAATTTAAAATTCGATCACTATCCATTTATATTTTTAACCCTATTGCTTTCATTACAGGCATCATATGCAGCACCACTTATTCTGTTAGCACAAAATAGGCAGGCAGACAGAGATCGAATTCAGGCTAATGAAGATCGAGACCGAGAAGAGCGCAATATTGCTGATACCCAGTATTTAACTAGAGAGTTAGCAAGCTTAAGAACTGCAATTAGTGAGGTTACGACTAGAGATCACTTACATGGCGAGCTAGCTAACGCAATTGAAGAGATTGTAAGTAAATTAAACAAAAAAAGTTAAGTATTTATATTTAACCTGACTCCAACCAAAGATTTAGGTCTAATTATTATTTGATCAAGTATTTCATCAAAGACTTTTTTATACTTTTCATCAGATAAAACAATTGGATTTCCTTCATCTCCACCTTCTCTAAGTTGGGAGTTGAATGGAATTTTTGCCAGTAATGGAACGGTTGCACCAACTAGTTGACTTAGACGTCGTGAGGTTTCTTCACCACCACCACTTCCAAAAACTGATAACTTTTCACCACATTTAGAGCATTCAGTGTCAGACATGTTTTCAATTACTCCAATTACAGGTTGTTTAATTTGGTGAGCAATTCGACCAGCGCGTTCTGCAACTTCAGCTGCTGCAATCTGAGGGGTTGTTACTACAATAATTTCAGAGGTTGGAATTAGTTGACCTAGTGATATCGCAATATCTCCTGTGCCTGGTGGTAAATCTAAAAGTAATAAGTCTAAATCTCCCCAATATGCATCGCTTAACAATTGCTCTAATACTCTATGAAGTAGAGGTCCTCGATAAGCAACTGGATCAGATCTTTCTGGTTTGAACATCTCCATTGAAACTACTTTAACCCCGTAATTCTCAACAGGAATGAAGGTTTGATCAATTGCAGTTGGTCTCTTATCTAAAATGCCCATTAATCTTGGTATCGAATGTCCATAAACATCTGCATCTAAGATTCCGACTTTTAAACCTTTTGCCGCAGCAGCAACTGCTAAATTGACTGTAACTGAAGACTTTCCTACTCCACCCTTACCCGATGCAATTCCTAATACTCTTGTTAGAGAATCAGGTTGAGCAAACGGGATAAATTTTTCACGCCCACCACGGATTAACTTCTTAACATTATTCCTTTGCTCTTCATTCATTACTCCAAAAACTATCTCTAAACTCTTTATCTCTTCTATACTCTTTAGCGAATTAGTTATATCTGACTTTAATTTATCCTTCATGGGGCAGCCAGAAATAGTAAGTAGGATATTTAGCGTTGCTACACCAGATTTAAAATCTACAGAATCGACCATACCTAATTCAGGTAGTGGTTTATGCAACTCTGGATCAATGACTGTGGCTAGGGCTGCATTAATAGCATCTATTGTGCTCATAATATGTCTGGGTCAATCTTTGGTTTCGACTTTGGTTTTATTTCGAAATCACTTTTATCAATTACGTCACCAATATGCTTTTTAATGAATGTTTTGGGGTGTAAATCCTTTACCTGTAGATCTTCATAGCCAGGTCCCAAATTATCCTTTAACTCATTTGTAGCATTTTGGGCCATATTCTTTGCTTTAATTAAAAACCTTGCAACATCAGCTGCAATGTTTGGCATACGATCAGGTCCAATCAAGATTATACCGATAACAAATAATCCTAAAACTTCACCGGCTCCTAGGTTAAACATTTTATTTCTTAGATGCAGCTAGAACTACATCTACCTCTCTTGTTATATTGTTGCGCTTGTATTTAACCTTTACTTTATCTCCAATATTTTTACTTCTAATGGCAACAATTAATTCATCAGAATTCTCAATATCTGAGCCATCAAGGGCGACAATTAAATCCCCTTTACGTAATCCAGCTTTATCAGCTGGCCCACCAGGTGTTATTCCAGTTGATTCTTTTGAAATTAATGCACCGGCTCCAGTAAATTGTGTATCTACAGAGATTCCCATAATCGGATATGTGGCCGAACCTGTATTAATTAGTTGCTCAGCGGTTTTTTTCGCTTGATTTATCGGAATTGCAAAACCTAATCCGATCGAGCCTGCTTGGGAACTAACTCCAAGTGTTGCAATCGCAGAATTAACACCTATAACTGCACCCGTTGAATCAACTAGGGGTCCGCCGGAGTTGCCGGGATTAATTGCAGCATCAGTCTGCAATGCATTTATAAATGATGACTCACCGAAGCCATTTCCAGTTGTAACTGCACGATTCTTTGAACTAATTATTCCAGCGGTCACAGTTCCAGATAATCCAAGTGGAGATCCAATTGCAATGACTGAGTCACCAACCATTACTTGATCGCTATTACCTAGCTGTAATGTAGGTGCTGCTTGAACATTTATTTTTAGGACTGCAAGATCATAAGAACTATCACGACCGACTAATGTTGCTGGATATTTCTTTCCATCTGAGGTCTCTACTGTAATTCTTCCTCTATTTGCAGCAGACTCTACGACATGGTTATTTGTTAAAATAAATCCATCACTATCTAGGAAAAATCCTGATCCTGTCCCAGAATTTCCACCCCCGCTTACAGCTATCGAAACAACTGCAGGAATCAACCTCGCGGCAAGTGCTGCAATTGATCCTGGAGCGCGCTCAACAACATTCTCTGTTTGAACTAAATTTGCACCGATATTTTGTGTTGTTGTCCTACCAATAGATGCACCTATTGCCCCAGCAATTAATGCAACTACTACTACTAAAACTAAAAGTGAGGAATTATTTCGCTTTTGGATATAAATTCTTGTTTTATTTTCTACTGCAGGTTGCCACCAAGGGGTATTTAATGGTTGCTTCATCTACGTAAGTTTATTGGCTACCAATACTCCTGCGCCAACTGGGACTACCGTTGCCGACCATCTCTCATCCTCTTTTATGACTTTAATTGCATCTCTACGGGCAATACTCTCAGGATCGCGTTGAGAAGGGTCTGCGACCTTTCCATTACTTAGAACTTGGTCAATGACTAAAATTCCTCCGGATTTAAGTAATCTATAAGATTCTTGAACCATTTCAAATAAATCTAGAGCAGGCCTAATTATTACAACTTCATATGAGTTATCTGCAAGCTTTCCAATTACCTCAATTAATTTTCCAGTGATGATTCGATATCTTGTTGATGGTATTCCTGCTTCTTCAAATATCGTGCGAGCAATTCTTGAATGCTCACGTTCTGAATCAATAGTAGTTAACACACCATCATTACTAATCCCTTGAAAAATCCATAATCCACCAACTCCGGAGCCAGTTCCAATTTCGACTACAGACTTTGAATTTAAAAGTTTAGTAAGAAACTTAATATGGTTACCAACAGCAGGTGTTGGGTCAATAGTCCCAACCTCTTCACCATTTCGCCTGGCAAGCTGCATGAAATAATCTTCGTGAGCAAAAGCCTCTGAGTATGCACTCATATCGCCTCTAGGTGAATTCATTTGGTTCAAAATGTGCCCAACCATTCCACTAGTAGGCGAGCGCCAAATCCAGTACCGCCTTTAATATTCTCACCAGCATCTACTTCGGATCTACCAGTACCTGCAATGTCTAGGTGTACCCAATTTCGATTTCCAGCAAACTTTTCTAGAAATAATGCTGCCGTAATTGATCCTGCTGAAAAATCAAATTTATCGGCTAAGTGATTAAAATCTGCAATATCGCTCTCTAATGCAACTGAGTAATCATCTACTAACGGCATATGCCAAACTCTTTCACCAATTTTTTCGCCCGCCTCTGCCAACTTTTTCGCTAGTGATTTATTCCTGGTATACATGGCAGCATACTGTCGACCTAAGCCTAAAGTCGCCGAGCCGGTTAATGTCGCAATATCAATTAAGTAATCTGGATCCAATTGTAAGTCGGCATATGCAAGCCCATCAGCTAATACCAGTCTGCCTTCAGCATCTGTGTTTAATACTTCAACTGTGGTGCCACCAAAGTGTTCGATTACATCAGATGGGCGTTGAGAGGTTGCAGATAATGCATTCTCGGCTGCCATAAGCAACGTAGTTACTTTAACCTTGGATTGAATTCTAGCCATAGCAATAGTTGCTGCTAGTGCAGCGGCTGCACCTGCCATATCACTTTTCATTCCGACCATACTTTCATAAGGTCGCTTAAGTGAAACTCCTCCGGTATCAAAAGTAATTCCCTTACCGACTAAAACAACATGTGGCCAACTATTTGAACCTTTTGGAGCATAACTAATCTCAATTAATCTTGGTCCGGGATCTGGAGATGAATTACCTACCGCAATTAGTCCACCAAAATCTTTAATTGCTTTTCCAGATTTTACTGAAATAGAAAGACTTGAATTTCTTGTAGAGGAAACCAGCCTTTCAGCTTGCTTTGCTAACCACTGCGGATTTTTAAAATTCGATGGTGTGTGTATTAAATCTCGAGCTTGCCAAACTGCAGTAGCTAAAATATCCGCTCTTTCAACTTGGTCTAAGTAATTTCCTAAGATCAGAAAGGTAGGTGTTTTCACTTTTTGATCAGATTTTAGTGAGTATTGATAACATGATAGTAATAATGCAGTTGAACTTACTACTACTAAATTATTATCTGAAGCAATTGCTGATACTAAAGTGGTATTAGTGTTTTTAACCTTTCTCCCAAGAGCAGCTGAAGCCTTTCTAAGATCATCAGAGTTTTCATTACCGACACCAACTAAATAAATTCTAGTTAGATTATCGACGTTTACTGCTACCTCAATTATTTCGCCAGCCTTAGCTGTAAAGTCAGGCCATTTTTTAATTTCTTTGTTTAAATCAATTGCAGCAAAATCAATCAATGTTTTTATAAATTTTGTTTCTATTATCTTTATTTCATCTTTAGCTAAGACTGGAATTGCTATTGCATTGAAAAGTGAAAAATCTAATTCATCTTCATTTATATTTTTAAGTGTTGGGTATAAATCAAAGGTTTTAGGATTCATAATCCCTATAACTTTTTAGCCAGAATTACTTTTTAACTAATGCAACAGCAGCTTGTAAAACGTTTCCTAGATTTGTTGCCTCTTCAATGTTTAGCTCGACAACTAATCTGCCGCCACCTTCTAAAGGGATGCGCATAACCATTGAGCGAGCCTCTTTAGTAACTTCCATTGGGCCATCACCAGTTCTTGGTTTCATCGCCGCCATGTGTTTCTCCCCTATAAGACTCAAACTTCTAACCTAGAGGCGTAATTATCCCTCATAAGCCCACCTGTGGGAAATCCTATGAATCCCCTTTAAAAATCAATCCAATTAGGCGCGATTTACCACTTGCAATAACAGATATAACTGCTCGCTCAGGCACACCAAGTTTTTTTGCTATTTCGGTAGTGCTAACCAGATTAACTAAATGTAAAGTCAAAATTAGCCGCTCTTCTTCTGGCAAGGCAGAGATCAGCTCAGCAATACTCCTATCGCTGTTATCTAAATTCATGGATTAAGGTTACTGGTAAGAGGTGAGACTTTACAGATTAACGTGTTAGTTGCCTTGCAAATCTACGCAGTGAGATCCAAACACCTAGAAGTAAGAGTGGCTTCATTACCAGTAAAAATACAGGATGTGCTACTAAATCTTCCTGCCAATTAAATATAGTTCCATCCTTACTTTTCTTAAGTTCAAACTTCCCAGTGCCTCGAATTACTCGCCCGATATGGACTACTTCACATAAAACTGGCGGTTTAAATCTAGTAATCTCCATAGTATCTAAAATTCCAATACGAATTTTTGGATAAAGACTTGGAAATAATCCAGTAAATGCAAAAATGAGTACACCTTTACCATTTTTTACAGTTCGATCCTGATCTAACTCTGACCATACTTTAGTCTGCAACATCCAATCACTTTGACTATGCCAGTCAACTAGTGAAGCCCATACTTTATCGATTGGTTTTTTAATCTTTATGTTTAATTCAAGATGAGAAAGTTTATTCATTTTCTTATAGCTGCTAACGTCGAAGGGATATCTTTACACCAAACCACTAATTCTGCTTGTCCTGTTTTCATAAAATTGTGTTGAGCTAAATGATCTAACGCTTCGCGAAGTGGATCATAAACTCCACTAGGATCACAGATTGCAATTGGCTTTTGATGAAACTTCAAATAACTGCCAACCCAAATTTCGAAAAACTCCTCTAGGGTTCCAATTCCACCTGGCAGAGCTATAAAAGCATCTGCGAGATCTTCAATTTTTGCTTTACGATCTCGCATATTCTTAACCACATGCATATGTGTAGCATCTTTGTCTTCAAACTCTAGATTAATCAATGGCTCTGGAATTACCCCAATTGTTTTGGCACCTACAGATCTAGCCCCTTTTGCAACTTGGCCCATCATTGATGATCTGCCGCCGCCCCAAACTAGATCCCACCCTTGTTCACCAATTGCTTTTCCAATATTAAATGCTAAATCAAGTGAAGTTGTAGGGATATCTGGTGCAGATGAGCAGAAAACAGATACGCGCATGAAATTAGTCTATTACCTTTGCGACATTTTGATACCTTTGGCTAATGGGTAATGATCAAAACTCCGCTTATGGCTTTGGAGTTGAAACACAGAATAGCTCTGGGCAAACCCTTGACTGCTCTTTTTACTCACTTGGAATTGGTAGTGCAGGTAATAGTAAAATTAGTGAAGAGTTTAAAGCACAACTTGGCGAAGATAACATTCGTAAAGTTAAAAAGGTTTCAGTAGAGTTAAAAATAAATCTACAAGATAAGCCCAAAGATGCAAAAGATGTCTACCTTAGACTGCACTTACTTTCACACAGACTAGTTAAACCTAATGAGATAAATTTAGAAGGTATCTTTGCTCTCTTACTAAACGTAGTCTGGACATCAGCTGGGCCATGCGAAGTAGAGAGTTTTTCTCAAGTCCGTCTGCAGTTACAAAATAAATTTGGAAGTTTGGTTGTTTATTCGGTAGATAAATTCCCAAGAATGATTGATTATGTTATTCCAGAAGGAGTGAGAGTTGCAGATGGAGATCGAGTAAGACTTGGCGCTTACCTATCTCCTGGTACGACAGTTATGCATGAAGGGTTTGTAAATTTCAATGCTGGAACCTTAGGAAAATCTATGGTGGAAGGAAGAATTAGTGCCGGTGTTGTAGTTGGTGATGGCAGCGATATTGGTGGCGGTGCTTCGATTATGGGCACATTAAGCGGTGGTGGTAAAGAGGTTATTTCAATTGGGCAGAGAACTTTACTCGGTGCTAATTCTGGAATTGGAATTAGTCTTGGAGATGATTGCATTGTAGAAGCAGGTGTATATATAACCGCAGGTTCAAAAATTTCATTACCTGATGGCAATATAGTCAAAGCAAAGGATTTAAATAAGGCTAATAACTTACTTTTTAGAAGAAATTCACAAACTGGAGCCTTAGAGGCTTTACCTATCAAAGGTAGTTGGGGCGGTTTAAATTCTATTCTTCATGCTAATTAGTTTTTAGTAATTTTCTAGGTGAAGATAGAAAGCCTATTCCCCAGGAAAAATGCATTACAAATAAAACCAAAGGCATAAAGAGTTTTTCAGTTAATTTCTTTCCAATAACTAATCCTCCGATAATAATCAAACTTAAATACATTAAAAATGGAGTAATAAAAAGTGGGTTTATAACTGAAAGTAGTATTGATAGCAAACTCGCTAATACTGTAAATGGTGGGGCAAGGTATCGATAATTTATAGTTTCTTTATATTGTCTTAAAAGCGCTCTTCGCCATATGCCATATTGGAAATACTGTTTAGCTAATTTAATAATTGACTTACGTGGCCGATAAGTTACAACTAATCTAGGATCAAACCAGACTAAGCCACCGTTCTTACGTAATCTATAATTTAATTCCCAATCTTGCGCACGGATATAGCGTTCATCAAATCCACCAGCTGCTAAAAGTGCTGGTTTATTAAATGTGCCTAGATAAACCGTATCTGACTCACTGGCATCACCGCCTGTATGAAACTTTGATGGACCAACGCCTAGTTTTGAACGCATTGCTAGCGCAATAACTCTCTGCAAGCCTTTAGCGCTATCTGCATACATAAGACCACCAACATTTACAGCATTCTGCTGCTGCATGATTTCAACTGCAGTTCTAATGTATGTTCGTGTTATCTCAGAATGGCCATCGATTCGGCAAATAATCTCATAACGGGATTTGGCTATTGCCAGATTTAGACCAGTTGCAGTTTGTCCGGTGGGATTATCAACTAACTTAATTCTGTTATCTTTTTCAGCAAGTTTTTTTGCAATTTCGGTGGTTCTATCTTTTGACGGGCCAAGAGCCAAAATGATCTCAAATTCCCCAGGATAATCTTGATTTAGAATTGCAGAAATACAGTCGTTTAAATCTTGCTCTTCATTAAGGATTGGAAGGATTACTGAGACAGCTGGCAGCGACGAATCCATCACAATTCCCCCAATCACTATTTTTATAGCAATTATTCCCTGCCCATAATCTAGGATAAGAAGATGAAATCTGCTCGAAGTATCAGGATCTTTACTGGGATTTCTATAGCCGTACTTACTATTTCTGCCGTTAGCGCACTTGCTTTCACAACAGTTACGGCCTCTATTGAGAAGATTGATGCTTTCGCAGGATTAGATAAAAGACCAGAAAAGAAGTCTTCAGCTGTCAATTATTTAATTGTTGGATCTGATACCAGAGAAGGCTTAACGAAAGCAGAGCAAAAAGAGTTACGGGTTGGTTCTGTTAAAACTGCTGCTGGAAAAAGATCAGACACTATGTTGTTGGTACATGTT
>WLMP01000030.1 GCA_009700155.1 Actinomycetota bacterium | reverse complement strand
TTGAAAACTTACTTCGCACCGAAGACGGTGCAAATATCACAGCCGCACAAATTGAAAAATTAGCTGCGTGGGATCCTTCTACTGAACCTGATACTGAGATTCAATTTACGCCAGCTCGAGTTATTATGCAGGATTTTACGGGTGTGCCTTGTATTGTGGATCTGGCAACAATGCGTGAGGCAATTGCAGATCTAGGTGGAGATCCAGCAAAGGTAAATCCACTTTCTCCTGCTGAATTAGTTATTGACCACTCAGTAATTGCAGATTTATTTGGTACTAAGGATTCATTTGAGCAAAATGTAGATATTGAATACCAGCGAAATAAAGAGCGGTATAGATTTTTAAGATGGGGACAAACTGCATTTGATGAGTTCAAGGTAGTACCTCCTGGAACTGGAATTGTTCATCAAGTAAATATTGAATACTTGGCTAGAGTTGTAATGAGTCGAGTCGTCGACGGAAAACTTAGGGCATACCCAGACACGGTGGTTGGAACTGACTCTCACACCACAATGGTTAACGGTTTAGGAGTTCTTGGTTGGGGAGTTGGCGGCATTGAAGCTGAGGCTGCACTACTTGGTCAACCGGTGTCGATGTTAATTCCAAAAGTAGTTGGATTTAAGTTAAATGGGCAGTTACCAGTTGGTACAACTGCAACTGACTTAGTTTTAACAATTACTCAAATGTTGCGCAAACATGGTGTAGTTGGAAAGTTTGTTGAATTTTATGGACCTGGAGTAAGTGCGCTTCCGATGGCAAATCGGGCAACAATTGGAAATATGTCTCCAGAGTATGGATCGACCTGTGCAATTTTTCCAATTGATGAAGAAACTATTAAGTATCTAAAATTTACTGGCAGAAATAATGAGCAGATTGAATTAGTTGAAAAGTATGCAAAAGTAAATGGGCTTTGGCATGATCCAAAAGCTTCACCTAGATTCTCTGAAAAGTTAGAACTAGATTTGGCAACAGTTGTGCCATCAATTGCTGGCCCAAAGCGGCCTCAAGATAAAATTTCACTAAGTGAAGCAAAGGTTTCTTACGAGAAGGTTTTACCGACCTACTTCACTGATAAAACAAACAAATCAAAAATTGCTGTAAATGTAAACGGTAAGGCAACTACCGTTACTAATGGAGATGTTGTAATTGCCTCGATTACTTCATGTACTAACACTTCCAATCCATCAGTAATGATCGGTGCAGCTTTACTTGCAAAGAAAGCTGTCGAGAAGGGTTTAACCAGTAAGCCATGGGTTAAAACCACCCTTGCCCCTGGATCTAAAGTAGTTACGGATTACTATGATCGCTCTGGCTTAACTCCCTATATGGAAAAGCTAGGTTTTAATCTTGTTGGATATGGCTGTGTTACCTGTATTGGAAATTCAGGCCCACTTCCAATTGAAATCAGTAAAGCAATAAACGAGAATGACTTAGCAGTTTCTGCTGTTTTATCTGGAAATCGCAATTTCGAAGGCCGAATATCACCAGATGTAAAAATGAATTACTTAGCATCACCGCCATTAGTTGTTGCCTACGCTTTAACAGGAACTATGGATCATGATTTTGAAAAGGATCCAATTGGTAATGGATCTGATGGAAAAGCTGTTTACCTTAAGGATATTTGGCCAACTACTGAGGAAATAGATCAAGTAATTAGCACATCGATTTCATCTGAAATGTTTACAAAGGATTACGCCTCAGTTTTTGAAGGTGATAAGCGCTGGAAGTCATTAGATACTCCAACTGGAAATACCTTTGAGTGGGATAAGAAATCAACTTATGTTAGAAAACCACCATACTTTGATGGAATGCCAAAACAACCTAAAGCTGTTACTGATATTAAGGGTGCAAGAGTCCTTGCAGTTCTGGGTGATTCGGTTACAACTGACCACATTTCACCAGCCGGAAATATCAAAGCTGACTCACCAGCGGGTAAGTATTTAGCAGAAAATGGAATTGATAAGGCAGATTTTAACTCTTATGGATCTCGGCGAGGAAATCATGAAGTAATGATCCGGGGTACATTTGCAAATATTCGGTTAAAGAATTTGCTACTTAATGGAGTTGAAGGCGGATTTACTAGGAACTTTTTAGCAAATGGTGAGCAGACAACAATTTATGAAGCTTCTCAGGCATATATAAATGCTGCAATACCATTAGTTATTTTGGCAGGAAAAGAGTACGGCTCTGGTTCATCTAGAGATTGGGCTGCTAAGGGAACAGCATTACTTGGCGTAAGAGCGGTAATCGCTGAATCTTTTGAAAGAATTCACAGATCAAATTTAATTGGAATGGGAGTATTACCGCTTCAATTTAAAGATGGTCAAAGTGCAGCAACACTTGGATTAGATGGAAGTGAAGAATTTACGATTACAGGGGTTGAAGAGCTAAACAAGGGTGTAACACCTAAAGAGGTAACAGTAACTGCAGGGGATAAAACATTTAAGGCGAATTTGCGCATCGATACCCCAGGTGAGGCAGATTACTATCGCCATGGGGGCATCATGCAGTATGTATTGCGCTCATTACTTAATAAGTGATCGAAAAACCTAGCCAAAACCTTTAAACTAAACCAATGCTAGACAATATTAAGTCCCCTGAAGATCTAAAAGCTCTTTCCTATAATCAACTTGAAGATCTTTCTGGTGAGATTAGAAAGTATCTTATTGAGCAAGTTTCTAAATCCGGTGGGCACTTAGGTCCAAACCTAGGGGTTGTGGAACTAACAATTGCAATTCATAGAGTATTTGAGTCACCTAAAGATGTAGTCGTATTTGATACAGGACATCAAAGTTATGTTCATAAGTTATTAACTGGTAGATCCCTAGGATTCAATAAGTTACGTCAGCGCGGTGGCGTTGCTGGCTATCCAAATAGGCAAGAGAGCGAGCATGATGTTGTTGAGAACTCTCATGCATCAACTGCACTTTCTTGGAGCGATGGCATAGCTAAAGGTTTTTCGCTTACAAACCAAAAAGATAGAACTGTCGTATGCGTTGTCGGTGATGGTGCACTTACTGGCGGAATGAGCTGGGAGGCATTAAATAATATTGCTGCAAGTAAGAATGAGAAATTAGTAATTATTGTAAATGACAATGAAAGATCATATTCGCCAACAATTGGGGGAGTTGCAACCTATTTATCAACACTTAGAACTACAAGTGGATATGAAAGATTTTTAGATTGGGGTAAAGGCGTACTTGAAAAAACACCCGTTGTAGGACAACCAATTTATGAAACTTTGCATGGTGTTAAAAAAGGAATAAAAGATATTGTTGCCCCTCAAGGAATGTTTGAAGATCTAGGGCTTAAATACTTTGGTCCAGTTGATGGTCATAACATTGAAGCAGTCGAAAAAGCATTAAAAATTGCGAAAGATTATGATGCGCCAGTTTTGGTCCATGTAATTACAGAGAAGGGCAAAGGATATGCCCCTGCTATCCAAGATGAAGCAGAGAAATTTCATGCAGTGGGCGTTGTTGATCCTGAAACCGGAGTTCCATTAGCTAAAGGTGGAAAAAGTTGGACAAGTGTTTTTTCAGATGAATTAGTTAAGATTGGTTCAGAGCGCAAAGATGTTGTAGCACTTACTGCAGCAATGATGGGGCCTACAGGTTTAGATAAGTTCCAAAAGAGTTTTCCAGATCGAACCTTTGATGTTGGTATTGCCGAACAACATGCTACGACCGCTGCTGCCGGTATGGCTTATGCGGGCTTACATCCAGTATTTGCTGTTTACTCCACATTTTTGAATAGAGCATTCGATCAACTACTTCTTGATGTCGCATTACATAAAGCAGGCGTAACATTTGTTTTGGATAGAGCTGGAATTACTGGCGATGATGGGCCATCACATAATGGAATTTGGGATTTAGCCCTTACTGGAATAGTTCCAACTCTTCATGTTGCAGCACCACGTGATGGCCAGCAACTTCGTGAAACCTTGCGAGAGGCCCTAGATATCTCAGATGCACCATCATTAATTAGATTTCCAAAGGGTGTAGTAAACCCAGATATTCCAGCTTTTGAGCGGCGCGATGGTGTTGATGTTTTGTATAGAGGAGAAAGTGCTGACATTTTGCTAGTAAGTATTGGCGCATTTGCAGCAATTGCAGTTGAGGCAGCTGGCCAGGCATACCGCGAAGGCGTTGGAGTTACAGTTATTGATCCAAGATGGGTTAAGCCTCTTCCAGAATCCTTAGTAACTATGGCTCAACGGTATAAGAGTGTTGTTGTATTAGAAGATGGAATTAAACATGGAGGCATCGCTAGCACAATCTCAGAGCTATTTAGAGAATCCCAACTTAATGTGCCAGTCCATTCAATTGGTGTGCCATTAACATTTCTTGAACATGCAAAGCGCAATGAGATATTAGAAGATCTTGGAATTACAGTTCAGAATATAACTAGATCACTAGTTACCTGGAGTAGTAGTGATTTTGTTGTAGATATTAAGGAAGAGATGCAACACCCTTTGGATGAAAGCGAGCACCGCAAACCGCTTCGCTAATTCCCTCACGGTCTAAGTACGGAAGAATTCCGCCAAGGTGCATTGGCCATCCAGCACCCAGCAACATACAAATATCAATCTCTTGTGGAGTAGCAATAACACCTTCATCAAGCATCATTTTTGCCTCAGTAGCAATTGCTTCTAAAGCTCTACGTCTTACCTGTTCAGCCGTAGATGCTTTGCTTCCTTTTTCAAGTAGCGAAACTGCTGCTGGATTAACAGTATTAAGACCATCAGCGCCCTTTACGTAAAAAGTTTTTACGCCTTCTTTAACAAACCGCTGCATAGTTGGTGAAATCTTGTAGCGAGGACCCAAATTCTTATTTAAAGTTTCAGCAACATGTAACGCAACACCAGGGCCGACCAGGCCTAGTAACTCTAAAGAAGACATTGGAAAACCAAGTGGCGTCATAGCAGCATCTGCTACCTCATAAGGTGTTCCCTCATCAATTGCATCTGTTACTTCACCCATAAATCTTGTTAATAGGCGATTAACTACAAAAGCTGGTGCATCCTTAACAATTACCATTGTCTTTTTCAATTCTTTTCCGACATTGATAGCAGTTGCAACCGTTGCATCATCAGTCTTTGTAGTGCGTGCCACCTCAAGCAAAGGCATAATTGCAACTGGATTAAAGAAGTGAAATCCAACTACTCGTTCTGGATTTTTTAATCCCTCACTCATTGCTTCAACTGAGAGCGATGAGGTGTTTGTGGCCAAAATACACTCTGGAGTGACTATGGCTTCTAAATCTTTAAACAGTTTTTGCTTTAATGATAACTCTTCAAATATCGCTTCAATTACGAAATCAGCATTTGCAAAAACTGCTTGATTGGTAGAACCTGAGATATTTCCAAGTAATCGAGTAGCAGCTTCTGTAGATAATCTCTTCTTATCTACTAGCTTTTGGATTTCATTTTTAATCCAAGCGATTCCCTTATCAACCCGCTCTTGATCAAGATCTGTAATGACAACTGGAACCTTTAAGTTTCTGAGCATAAGCAATGCAAGTTGAGATGCCATTAATCCGGCACCGACTACTCCAACTTTTGTAATTTTTCGAGCCAGTGCTGGCTTAGGAGCTCCTTCAACTTTCTTGCGCTTCTTTTGAATCAGATTAAATGAATAAAGAGATGCTCTAAGTGGATCGCTCATAACTAAATCAGCAAGTACCTTAGTTTCAGCCGCAAAACCATCTCGAACAGTATTTTTTTGTGAAGCTTTAATTAATTCAAGTGCAGCAAGCGGGGAGGCAATTTCAGCCCCATTATATTTTTTAGCAACTGCAGCTTTGCCTGTTGCAATCGCTTTTTCATAAGCACCAGAGTCATTACTAAAATCTTTTCTTTCGATCTTCTTTTTACCGCTTAATATGTCTGCAGCAAACTTAACTGATTTTTCAAGAAAATCTGCAGGCTCATAGACGGCATCTACTACTCCAAGTGAGAGAGCATCTTTAGATTTCATCATAGTATTATTGTTTAACGCATTTGAGATAATTACTTGAACAGCATTTTCTGGTCCAATAATTTTTGGAAGTAATGTTGCACCGCCCCAGCCTGGAACTAGACCTAAAAAGCATTCAGGCAATCCAGTAAAAGCAGTAGAAGCAAGTGTGCGGTAGTGGCAGTTAAGTCCAACCTCAAGGCCTCCACCAAGTGCTAATCCATTTATAAATGCAAAGGTTGGTTTTTTACTCTCATGCAATTTTAGAAAAACATCATGTCCTAAATCGCCAATGGCAATTGCCTGGGACTTATCTGTTAGAAACCCCATTGCAGAAAGATCTGCACCAGCTGCAAAAATAAATGGTTTTCCAGTTACTGCAATTGCAACCGCATTTGATTTCGTGGCTTCATCAATGGCCGATGACAGGGATTGTAATGAAGCTGCGCCAAAGGTATTTGGTCGTGTGTGATCAGATCCATTATCTAACGTAATTAAAGCTAACTCACCATTGTGACCAAATGGTGTTAGTGAAACCATACGCAAGATGGCGTTTGTTACAACCTCATCCGGAGCGCCTACCATTGTTGCTTCAGTCATTATTTACCACCTGTGTAGTTAGGGTTTTCCCAAATTATTGTGCCGCCCATGCCAAGACCAATACACATCGTTGTGATTCCATATCGAACTTCTGGGTGATCTTTAAATCCATTTGCAAGGTTAAGAATTAATCTAACACCTGATGAGGCTAATGGGTGACCAACAGCTATTGCACCACCATAGATATTTACACGTTTATCATCATCGGCTATACCAAAATGGTCTAAGAAAGATAAAACTTGAATTGCAAAAGCTTCATTAACTTCAAACAATCCAATATCTGAAATATCTAAACCAGCTTTTTTTAGCGCTTTAATAGTGCTAGGTACTGGTCCATATCCCATAATCTCTGGCTCAACACCTGCAAATGCAAATGAAACCATTCTTGCTTTAATCGGCAGATTTAATTCTTTTGCCTTACTTTCTGATGCCAAAATTGCAGCTGTTGCACCATCATTTAATCCAGCAGCATTACCAGCTGTTACTCGGCCAGCTGGGCGAAATGGTGTTTTAAGAGCACCTAATGCCTCAAGAGTTGTTTGAGGTCTTGGTGGTTCATCTACAGTTGCTACACCCCAACCCAATTCAACAGTTCTAGTTGCTACTGGAATCAAATCAGGTTGAATTTTATTTGCGCTATATGCAGCAGCAGTTTTTTGCTGTGAGGCTAAGGCATATTTATCAGCGCGTTCTTTAGTTAAGTGTGGGAATTTGTCATGTAGTCGCTCTGCAGTTGCTCCCATTTGTAATGCATCTGTGTCAACAATTTTTTCAGCTAAATACCTTGGGTTTGGATCCATTCCATCACCCATCGGATGATTTCCCATGTGTTCTACTCCGCCAGCAATTGCTAAATCATATGCACCCATATTTATGCCACCAGCAATTGTGGTTACGGCAGTTAATGCTCCTGCACACCATCGATCAATTGAATATCCTGGAACTGTATTTGGAATTCCAGATAAAATTGAAACTGAGCGACCAATATTCATTCCTTGGTCTCCGGTCTGCGTTGCAGCAGCAATTGCAACATCATCAATTTGATCTAATGGAATATTTGGGTTTCGCTCTAGTAAACCGCGAATACAACGAACCATAATGTCATCTGCTCTAGTTTGGGCATATAAAGATCCAGCCTTGCCAAATGGTGTTCGAACTGCATCAACTAGTACAACATTGGTTTTTGCGGTAGCACTCTTACTCATCTTGGGCCCCTTAGCTCATTCAACCTCACTATAGGGTTAGGTTACTCGCCAGTAGCGAAATTGGGTAGTGGGCACCCTGGCTTATCAGGTTTAGAGATCAGGTGTTGAAACTGATTTAACACTCCAGCACATTCTGATCGATCACCACTTGGGCAAAGGTTTTTACTCTAACTCCTTGGTGCTGGCTTCAGGTGAATCACCTTCATCAGGTTCTGCAATTACCAATGGCTCCGTTTGAGCTATAGCTATTTCCATCGGAGACAGAACTTGTTCAATTTGCCAACTTCTAGCTCCAGATTTAACCAACTCACTCTTAATGAACTCTTGATAATCACTAATATTTTTTGGCGGCTCCTGCCAACATACCTTTCTTATAAATTCAGGTGTAATTAGATTTTCAACTGGAATTTTCAATTGTGCTGAAAGATCTGCTAATAAAGCTCTTGCATGAGTTAGTCGAGCATAGCCAAGCGGATTTTTCTCTTTCCAAACTCTAATCGGTGGCAAGTTCTGAGAAACAACCTTGTATTCCGGCTGATCATCTGTGGGTGTAGAAAGCGAATTAGTTAAAGTTTTAAGCCACCGACTAAATGGTGGTGCATCTAATTTAGTTCGCCACCCAATAATTTTTGCAACCTCTTCGAGGTTATTTGGGCGGCGCAGAGCCAACTCAACAATGGCTTCATCGCCAAGGATTCGCCCTGGTGCAATATCTAATTCGGCAGCCAATTCATTTCTAGATACCCATAAATCTCGCACAGTTGTTAGGGTTAATCGGTCTCTTACCTTGTGCATACCTGAAGTCCTTCGCCAGCGATCTGGTTTTGGTGCATCGGTAAATTTATAATTGCTATAACTGGATAAAATTGATGAAAAGTCTTGCTTAGCCCAGGCGAGTTTATTCTGATCAACTAATAATTTTTCAACCCCATCTTTAATATCTAAGAGAATATCTACATCAAGTGCTGCGTAAGTTAACCACTCTGCCTTTAATGGTCTAATTGACCAATCAACAGCAGAATGCTCTTTGGCTAACTGAATTTCTAACAAGCTTTCAGCAAGTGGGCCTAGCCCTACTCGATCACAACCTGCAATTCGGGCGCCAAGCTCAGTATCAAATAATAAATTTGGTTTTAACCCCACGCCGATTAAGCACGGCAGATCCTGAGTGCTTGCATGTATTACCCATTCATACTTTGAAAAATTGATGTTAAATTCATTCCACAATCTTGAATTTGCTAACGGAATTGGATCAATCAGGTGTAACCCGCCACCTCTGCGAAAGATCTGTATTAAGTAAGCTCTTTGACTGTAGCGATAGCCAGATGCTCTTTCGGCATCGATAGCAATATCACCACTACCTTTTGATAACGCTGAAATAGTTTTCTCAAAATCACTTTCAGTTTCAACAAGTTGGGGCATGCCATTTCTAGGCGTTAATAGTGGAGTTGCCATCAATGATTAAATTTTACGAGAAATTGAAGCTACACCTTCAGGTATTGGCTCTAAGCCTGCTGTCATACCTAATAGTTCTAACCACGCATGCAGATTGTTAACTAATTGGGATTCATTTGTCGGTGTCCAAGATGCTCTAATCTCTATTTCAGAGTCTTCCTCTTTATCTTCGAGCTCTCCAAATGATGCACTGGCAACTCTCGTTACTGTGCCACTAGCGGCAATGTAATCACAATTATGTTTCTTTAAGGATTCCATTAGCCAAGCCCAACCAATTTCGGGAAGTAATGGATCTGAAGCCATCTCTAAATCAATAGCTGCTCTAGTAAATGTCACAAATCGCCACTGACCAGACCAGCCTTCTTGACCATCTGGATCATGTAATAAAACTAATCTACCGGTTGCTGCATCTTCTAAGACATCTGCAGTTAAAGCTAAAGCATGAGGTGCAAGTTTTTGTGGAGCAGGAACAACTTCTAAAAGTATTTCAGCCCTTGGCTTTAGCGCCAAAATTGGCGCAACTAATTGTTCAAAGTTTGGCTTCACTACCTAAGGATAAATTGATTAG
>WLMP01000003.1 GCA_009700155.1 Actinomycetota bacterium | reverse complement strand
TAGGCAAATGCGCAAAGCTGGGTTGCCAATTCAAAAAATTCTAGGCGGACATGCTCTGTTGGAGTTAGCTCATGAACTCAGATATGAAGATATAGAGAGTATGTATGAAGCTGTAGGTAATGGACATGTGTCAGCGCACTCTGTAATTGAAAAACTAATGGTGTTAATTGGCACAGTTGATGCGCATCCAGAAAATGATTTATCGCCATTAATTGCTCCAGTTAAACGTGAACGAAAGAGCGTTACTGGCATTGATGTTGAAGGAGCAGAAGATGTACTAGTAAAACTAGCCAGGTGTTGTGCTCCAGTACCGGGAGATTTAATCACTGGTTTTATTACCCGCGGCAGTGGAGTTTCTGTTCATAGGAGTGACTGCATAAATATGGCAGATCTACAGGTTCATCAGGGAGATCGAATCGTGGCTGTAAAGTGGAATAACTCAGCAAAAAGTACATTCCTAGTTAATATTCAAGTCGAAGCTCTAGATAGGGCTCGATTACTTTCAGATGTTACAAAAGCGCTCTCTGACCAACATGTAAACATTCTTAGTGCATCAGTTGTAACCAACAAAGATCAGACAGCTATAAGCAAATTTCTCTTTGAAATGGCAGATGCTTCGCATCTTGATACGGTTTTAACTGCAGTTAGATCTGTTGAAGGCGTTTACGATGTAAATCGGGTATTTAATAATTAAGAAGTAAATTCAGTAAGACCCTTTTGTGCTTGTTCTAACCAAACACGTCTAGCAGCTGCAGCTTCACGTGCGACCATTGCTTTTGCTGTCTGGCCAGCCGCTTCAGCTTTTTCAGCCTGCTTTTCATAGTTAGCAATTGCCTCCGCCAATCCCTGAACAACTTTATTTGCTTGCGCCTTAGCAGTTGGATCACTCTTGCGTTGGAAGTTTCTTTCTAATTCATGAATTTCATCTTCTACTTTCTTAAGCCTGCTATCAAAAGCAGCTCTTTTCTTACGATCGGTCATACCAATTTTTTGCCACTTACCCATAAGGTCATAAAACTTGTTCTTTGCTGATTTGATATCAGTTATCGGAAGAAGGGCTTCAAACTCAACGATCATTGCTTCACGCTTAGAGAGATTTTCTGCCATTGAACCTTTACGCTTTTCCATATCCGCATTTTTTGCAGAAAAGAATGTGTCTTGAGCAGTTTTAAATCTTGCCCAGAGCGCCGTATCAGAAGATTGCTTTCCTCTGCCAGATGCTTTCCACTGATCCATGAGAGCCTTAAATTGCTTTGCGGTGTTAACCCAATCTTTAGAGTGGGTAAGGCTTTCTGCCTCTTTAACAATTACTTCCTTCAATGATGCGATCTTTTTGTGCTCTGAATCTAGGCCAGCGAAGTGAGTTCTTCTTCTTTTATCAAACTTATTACGAGAAGATGAGAATCTTTTCCAAAGAGCAGCATCAATTTTCTTATCTAACCGTGGCGCTTTCTTCCAATCATCAAGAAGTTCTTTTAGGCGAGCAGTAGTTACTTTCCATGCTACTGAATCGACCAAAGATTCAGCCTCTACAACGATTTTTTCTTTAATTGCAGTTGCTTCAGCTTTTCTTGCCTCTCGCTCTGCTGCTTGAGCAGCCTTCTTCGCTTGGTATGCACCTTCGTGCTCAGTAATTAAAGCTGGAATTTTTTCAAGTGAGTTAGCTAAATTCTCCAGATCACCAACACCATTCAAATCTTTTATTTGATTTCTAAGTTTATTTACAGCTTCATGAGCATCACTTGGAACCATTGCCCCGGATCGAATTCGTGCTGCAAGAAGTGCAACTTCGGAAGCAACCATCTCAAATTTTTTAACAAAATATGCAAGTGCTTCATCTGGACTTTTACCAGGATATGAACCAACAGCACGGTCACCAGTAGGTGTGATTACATAAACTGTGCCATCTTCGCCAACGCGGCCAAATTTTGCAGGATCTCCAATGAGTGCTGCTGCGGCCCCAGTACCTGAAAGGTTGAAAGAATCTTGATTATCCATTGTGGTTTACCTTTCGTTGCACGATCGCTTTGGAAAGCTTTCGTTATGGGGTGGCGTTGTATTTAGGTGCTTAAAGGCATCCAAATACCTGTTTATTTCTGGCTAAAAGATAGCCTAGTGACCTGATATTTGGGAAATCCAAAGCAAGATCAGAGATGATAAATGGGGGTGACGATGCTTATTGATCGTGTCATAGCCTCATACTTTGAAACTAATTGCTGGATAATCGCGCCAGAATCGGGCCAAGAGTGTGTGATTGTTGATCCTGGAATTGGCAGCCCAGACTTAGTAGGTGAGATTGTAGAGAAGATTAGTGATCACAATTTAAAGCCGATTGCGATCTTGGTAACGCATGGCCATTTAGATCATATGTTTTCGGTCCTACCGTTAACTAAAACTATTCCAATGAGAACATTTATAACAAAAGCGGATCGCTTTTTATTGGAGAACCCAATGGGAGCGTTGGATAGTGGGGGAATCAGTGAGCAAATTTTAAAAGCTTTTGGCGGTAGTAAGTTTAAGGAACCATCTGATGTAATTGAACTTGAAGACTTTTCTTTTTTTGAACTGGCTGGACTTGAGTTTGGCGCAATATTTGCTCCTGGACATACAAAAGGATCGGTTGTATTTACGGTAAATGATGAGCAACTTATTTCGGGCGATGTGTTGTTCGCAGGCAGTATCGGGCGCACTGATTTACCTACTGGCTCAGCGCAAGATATGAAAAAAACCTTAAAAGATCGAATTTTGACTCTTCCTGATGAGTTAAATGTCCTACCTGGGCATGGTGAGCAAACTACAATTGGCACCGAGCGAGTTAGAAATCCTTACTTGCAAAACGATTTCTTGGATCAGATTGGGCGGTGAAATTGAGTAAGTTTCAGGCCCCAAAGGGAGTAAGTGAGTATTTCCCACCAGATTCAATTCAATTTGAGTATGTAAGGGATGTTTTATTACAGAATGCAAAGCTTGCCGGCTATTCGCTTATCGAGTTACCAGTTTTTGAAGATACTGAAGTCTTTACTAGAGGTGTTGGTGAATCAACCGATGTAGTAAGTAAAGAGATGTATACATTTGAAGATAGAGGTGGCAGATCAATCACTTTACGGCCCGAGGGAACTGCTGGAGTTATGCGGGCGGTAATTGAGCACAATCTAGACAAAGGACAGTTACCGGTAAAGCTGTTTTATTCTGGTGCATTTTTTAGAGCCGAACGGCCACAAGCTGGGCGCTATCGACAGTTCTATCAGGTAGGTATTGAAGCGATTGGTTACAACGATCCAGAGATAGATGTTGAAGTAATTGCTGTTGCAGATAATGCATTTAAAGCATTAGGTCTTAAACAATATACATTGAATATAACCTCTCTTGGTGATGCCAAAAGTAGAGATGCTCACCGAAAAGATCTTGTTAAATTTATTTCAACTCTAAAGTTAGATGAAGCTACCTCCGAAAGAGCTAAACTTAATCCGCTAAGGCTGTTTGATGATAAGCGTGAAGAAATTAGATCAAGTATGCAAAATGCTCCAGTTTTATTGGAATATTTAAGCCAAGACAGCTCAACTCATTTTGGAAAAGTTAAAGCCTTGCTTGAATCACTAAAAATTAATTATCAAGTAAATCCTAGAATGGTAAGAGGCTTGGATTACTACACCGGCACCACATTTGAATTTGATCACCCACTACTTGGAGCTCAATCTGGTATTGGTGGCGGAGGTAGGTATGACGGTTTAATGGGATCCCTTGGTGGAGCAGATGTAAGTGGAATTGGATTCGGTCTTGGAATTGATCGAGTGCTTATGGCCTGTAAGGCTGAAAGTTCTTTGCCTTCATCCATAGAGCCTCTTGACTTATTTATTGCGCCAATCACAGATGATGCTAAATCAGTTAGCTTTAAACTTTTATCTGAACTTAGAAAATCTGGGATCAGGTGCGATATGGCCTATGGAGATCGAGGATTAAAAGGGGCAATGAAAGCAGCTGATAAAAGTGGGGCGATATATGCATTGGTTATTGGCGATGATGAAATTTCCTCTGGCAAGTGTGAGCTAAAAACAATGAGTACTGGCCAAGTTATTTCTAGTACTCTTAATACTTCAGATTTAATAAGTAAATTAGGGACTACAAAGTAATGTTACGCACTCATGATGCTGGTACTTTAAACGCAAAGAATGTAGATACTAAAGTTGTTTTGGCTGGTTGGGTAGCGCGCCGAAGAGATCATGGTGGAGTAGCATTTATTGATTTACGTGATTCAACAGGGTCGGTTCAAGTAGTAATTAATGATGAAAAAATAGCTGGTGAGTTAAGAGCAGAGTGGTGCGTACTAATAGAAGGCAATGTAAAACTTCGTCCTAGCGGAAATGAAAATAAAGAAATTCCAACAGGGGAGATTGAAGTTGTATGTGAATCATTACAGGTATTGAGCGAATCAGCTGCATTGCCATTTCCGGTTGACAGTGGAGATATTGGAAATATTTCTGAAGAGGTAAGACTTAAATATCGATACTTAGATTTAAGAAGAGAAGGGCCTGCTAAAAACTTAAGACTTAGATCAAAGGTTACAACTGCAATCAGAGAAGTTATGGCTGAATCTGAGTTTCTTGAAATTGAAACACCATATCTAACAAGATCAACTCCTGAGGGTGCTCGTGATTTTCTAGTACCGGTTCGACTTCAGCCGGGCTCTTGGTATGCCCTTCCTCAGTCACCTCAACTTTTTAAGCAGTTGTTAATGGTTGCTGGTATGGAACGCTATTACCAAATCGCACGCTGCTTTAGAGATGAAGATTTTAGAGCTGATCGACAACCTGAGTTTACTCAACTTGATATCGAGATCTCTTTTGCTGATCAATCTGATGTTTTAAAAATTGCAGAGAATGTTTTATCGAAAGTGTTTGAGAAGGTTATCAACTATAAAATCCCTACCCCTATTCCGCATATGACCTACCGAGATGCTATGAAAGATTACGGTTCTGATAAGCCAGATTTAAGATTTTCAAACAAAATAGTAGAGGTTACAGAGTTTTTCAAAGAAACATCTTTTAGAGTTTTTCAAGCCGAGTATGTTGGCGCAGTAGTGATGCCTGGCGGAGCAAATTCACCACGTCGCGAACTTGATGCCTGGCAAGATTGGGCAAAGGCAAGAGGTGCTAAAGGGCTTGCGTATATATTGGTTGGTACAGATGGTGCACTTACCGGCCCAGTTGCTAAGAATCTTTCCGAAAAAGAGAGTGCTGGAATTGCAGCATTAGTCGGTGCTAAAAATGGTGATGCAATATTTTTTGCTGCTGGATCAACTGTTTCTTCTCAGAATTTACTTGGCGCAGTTAGATTGGAAATAGGGGTACGTTGTAATTTAATTGATGAGAGTGCATGGAAATTTGTTTGGATTGTCGATGCTCCTATGTTTGAACCAGTAGATGCTGATAATCCTGAATCTGGCTGGACAGCTGTTCATCACCCGTTTACAGGACCAAAACCAGAGTTTGCAGATAGCTTCGATAAAGATCCTGCACAGGCATTGGCATATGCGTATGACATTGTGTTAAATGGAAATGAGATTGGCGGTGGGTCAATTCGAATCCATCAACGAGATGTGCAGCAACGAGTTTTCAATACGATTGGTCTATCAAATGCGGAAGCTGAAAGTAAGTTTGGGTTTTTGCTTGAAGCTTTTAATTATGGTCCGCCCCCTCATGGCGGAATTGCTCTTGGCCTAGATCGACTTTGTGCACTTCTGGCGGGCGCACAATCAATTCGTGAAGTTATTGCTTTTCCAAAGACCGCAAGCGGAGGTGATCCATTAACTGGTGCACCTACACCAATAACTCCTGCGCAACGCAAAGAGACTGGGGTCGATACTCCTTTAGATGTTAAATAGTTACGGCCTGATCAGGTATTCTTCCTAATATGGGACCAGGTGGTATTGCAACGATAATCGCGGCTTCTTCATTGGCCATAATTGCGGTTGCTATCTCATACACAGTTATACGAGCATCTCGCCTAATTGATGAGATTACAAAAACTGTATCAATGATTAATGGTCCGTTAAAGAACATAAGCAATGCTGGTAAATCAATTGAGCAGATAACTAAAAAGGTTACCAAAGCTGCTGAAGATTTTCTCGATGAAAACCCGTTGGCAATGAAAGCTGCAGCTGCAGTTGTCACAGCAGCAAAGTTGAAACAAAAGAGTAAGAAAAAAAGTAAAGCGAAGGAGTAGCAATTGAACTCCGCGGATATTCGCTCTCGTTGGCTAAAGTTTTTTGAATCCAGCAACTCTTTAAAGTTAACCCACACTGTAGTTCCCTCAGCTTCACTAATAGCTGATGACCCAAATCTTTTATTGGTAAATGCAGGTATGGTTCCCTTTAAGCCATTTTTCTTAGGGGAGGTAAAGCCGCCTTATAAGCGAGCTACCTCCGTACAAAAATGCGTTAGAACTTTAGATATTGATGAGGTTGGTAAAACAACTCGGCACGCGTCATTTTTCCAGATGTGTGGGAATTTTTCTTTTGGAGATTACTTTAAAGAAGGTGCAATCTCTTTGGCATGGGAACTTTTAACTAAATCAGTTTCAGATGGTGGGTATGGATTTTCAGAGGATAAATTATGGGTCACGGTTTACCAAGATGATGATGAAGCAGCTCAGATTTGGGAAAAACAAGTTGGCGTTCCTAAAAGTAGGATTCAACGCAGGGGAATGGCAGATAATTTTTGGTCAATGGGTGTACCAGGACCGTGTGGTCCATGTTCTGAAATCTATTTTGATAGAGGAAGTGCTTACGGTAAAGAGGGTGGTCCAATCGCAGATGAAGATCGCTACTTAGAAATTTGGAATTTAGTCTTTATGCAGAATATTCGTGGCGAAGGTGGAGATAAGAATTCATTTCCTATTATTGGTGAGCTTCCTGCAAAGAATATAGATACTGGGCTTGGCCTAGAAAGAACTGCAGCGCTTCTTCAAGGCGTTGAAAATATCTACGAAATTGATACAACTAAAATGATTTTAGATAAGGCATCAGTGTTAACCAAAGTTAAGTATGGTGCTAACGAGCAAGCAGATATTTCACTACGTGTTGTAGCTGATCATGCAAGAACTGCAATGATGCTAATTGGAGATGGAGTAACGCCAGGAAATGAAGGTCGTGGTTATGTTCTCAGAAGAATGATGAGAAGAGCCATAAGAAATATGAGAATTCTTGGTTCTCAAGATCTTGTAATTGGTGAGCTTATGAAAAGCTCTATCGATGCTATGGGGCCGCAGTATCCAGAGTTAGTAAGTGGATCTGAACGTATTCTTGCAGTGGCACTGGCTGAGGAAGAAAGCTTTGTTCAGACACTTAAGAGTGGAACAAGTATTTTTGATCTAGCTGCAGATGAATTAAAAGGTGCAAAGCAAAAGTCGCTTTCAGCAGATACGGCATTTAAATTACATGATACTTATGGATTTCCATTTGATCTCACACTTGAGATGGCCCGAGAAAAAGGTTTAGAGGTCGATGAAATAGGTTTTAGAAAACTCATGAATCAACAACGCGATCGCGCTAAAGCAGATGCTAAATCAAAGAAAAGTGGTCACACCGATCTTTCCGAATACCGTGCAATTGTTGATAAATCCGGAGCTTCTAAATTTATTGGGTATGACCAAACCACTAGTGAGGCAAAACTAACTGGAGTACTCGTAAACGGAAAATCAGTTGCCGAAGCAAACACTGGCTCTGAGATTGAATTAGTTTTAGACCGGACACCATTTTATGCTGAAGGTGGAGGTCAACTTGCAGATGGCGGACAAATTAGATTAGCAAGTGGTGCTGTTATTGAAATCAGTGATGTGCAGTCACCACTGCCAGGTCTAATAGTTCATAGGGGAGTTGTTAAATCTGGTGTAGTGAAAAGTTCTGACCAAGCAGTAGCAGAGATTGATTTGCAAAGAAGACTTGCAATTTCTCGAGCTCACACAGCAACACATATGGTTCATAAAGCTTTTCGTGAAGCACTGGGTGAAACAGCCACTCAAGCAGGATCGGAGAATGCTCCAGGTCGATTTAGATTTGATTTCCCTTCCACCAGCGCAGTTCCAATTTCAGTATTAGACGATGTTGAAAGTCGTGTTAATGATCTATTGATTTCTGATTTACAAGTACATGCAGAGGTAATGTCGCAAAAGGAAGCCAAGGCAATCGGTGCAATGGCGCTATTTGGTGAGAAATACGGCGACCAGGTTCGTGTAGTAAGTGTTGGAGATTGGGCTAAAGAACTATGTGGTGGAACCCATGTAAGTCGCTCTGGAGAATTGGGTTTAGTAAAACTTCTATCTGAGTCTTCAATCGGTGCTGGTGTACGACGAGTCGAAGCACTTGTAGGACATGATGCTTATAAGTATTTAGCAAAGGAACACCTATTACTTAATTCACTAACTGAAATTCTAAAGGGAAGCAAGGTAGAAGAACTTCCACAAAGAATCTCTGATTTATTAGACAAAGTTAAAGTCATGGAGAAAGAAATCGCCTCGGTTCGATCAGCTAAAGCAATGGACTCAGTTATGGATCTGGTCAAAAAAGCGCAGAAAGTTAAGGATTTTACTTTAGTAATAGACAAACTAGATGATGAAATTTCTGTTGATGACTTAAGGGCAATAGCTGTTAACTTAAAGTCTAAGGTTGAATCTTCAATTATTGTTATTGCAACTTTAAACTCTGGAAAACCATTACTAGTTGCAGCTGTTTCTGCTAATGCAATAAAACTAGGGATAAAGGCTGGTGAGTTAATTAAGATTGGATCTACCGTACTGGGCGGTGGCGGTGGCGGTAAAGATGATTTCGCACAAGGTGGTGGCATAGATAGCAATTCAATACCTAAGGCATTCTCAGAAATATCTAAAGCAATAATGGAAAAGATTAACTAGGCGTGCTTAATGGATAAGCCAATAAAGCTTGGTACAAGAGTTGGCTTTGATTATGGAGATAAGCGAATCGGAGTTGCAACTAGCGATACTGAATCTATTCTGGTTTCGCCGCATTCAACAATTTTAAATGACGAGAAGATTGAGATTAAACTTAAAGAGATAATAACTTCGTATGATCCAATATATATTGTTGTTGGTAATCCAAAGCATCTATCTGGGGATTTAAGTGAAAAATCTAAATCTGCAATTAGCTTTGCTCAATTAATCAAGACTTTTTATGACCGCCCAATATATTTAGTCGATGAGAGATTATCTACTGTTAATTCAAACAGTAAGCTACGAGAAATTGGAATATCAGAGCGTGAAGGTAAAGCTATCATTGATCAGATTGCAGCTATCGGTATTTTGGAAAGTGCATTAGCTAATGAGAAATCAAATCGCACAATTGGGGATCTGATTTGAGAAAAATTCTTGGTTTAGTCATTAGTGTGTTAGCTTCGACTTTAGTAGCAATCTCCTTCCATAATGCTTTTTTACTCAACGATTATCGAGCCTCTTCCTCAAATGAGAAAATACAAATCATTATCGAATCAGGTGATACAGGATTTGATATAGCAAATAAACTAACAGAATCTGGGGTTATAAAAGCGTCGAAGGTCTTCTATAGGATTGCACTTAATGACAGCAGAGCCAAATCAATTGCCCCTGGAGTCCATGAAATTGATACAAGAATCTCTTCAATATCTGCGCTAGAGCAACTGCTAGATGCTAAGAGGATAATTGGAATTTTTGGATTTTCCGAAGGCTTACGTAAGGTAGAAATTCTTGAATTACTAAGCAAATCAGATTCAGTTATAGGAAAACCATCAGGAACTGTTTTTCCAAGTAAATCTTATGGCACTAAAGAGTTAGAGGGTTTTCTTTTTCCGGCCCAGTACTCATTTGAACCAGGTACAACAGCTGATCAGGCAATTTCTAAAATGATTGAAAGATTTAACTTTGCAGCGAAGAAAAGTAAGTTGGATCAAGGAATTACTGGATATTCTCCCTATCAGCTTTTGATAATTGCTTCTATGGTGCAATCTGAAGGTGATCCAGAAGACTTTGCAAAAGTTTCAAGAGTTATATTTAACCGACTAGAGATTGGAATGCCGCTTCAAATTAATGCAACAATAGATTATGCGCTTAATTTAAGAGGTAACATCAGACTTCCTTATAAGAGACTTGAGATAAATTCAAAGTTCAATACATATAAGTATCGTGGATTACCACCAACGCCAATCAGTAATCCAGGTGAAGAAGCAATGGCTGCTACTGTAAATCCTGTGGCGGGAAATTGGCTTTATTATGTGACAGTAAAACCAGGAGATACAAGATTTACTAGATCATATGAGGAGTTTATTGGTTGGGCTAATGAGTTTAGGAAAAATGAAAAGGCTGGGCTCTTTGAATGATTAAGCTCGCTGTTGCTGGAAGTCCAATAACCCATTCACTATCTCCGCTTTTGCACACTACTGCCTATGAGTTACTTGGAGTACCAGCAAGTTTTACAACCGAAGAAGTAACAGACCTTAATTTTGGCGAGTTTTATTTTAAAGCTAAAGAGGCTGGATATAGAGGATTAGCTTTGACGATGCCACTAAAAGAAATATCTATTGGTTTTGTCGACAGAGTTGATCCTGTTGCAAAGCAGATATCTTCAATTAACACTGTTATTTTTGAATCGACAGGAAGTATTGGCTTATCAACAGATTTGATGGCCTTTAAGAGTTTGCTAACACCTTACTTTGGGAAAAAAATTGCCATCCTTGGTGCCGGTGGCACCGCTAGAGCAGCTATTGGGGCACTAAAGGGAACAGGTTCAGAAGTGACCGTATTAACTAGATCAATGAACAGGCATGATCAATTACATTCTGCTGCCGAAGATCTTGAGATAAGTTTTTTGGATTGGCTTAAATTTGAAGAGATTCAAGATAGAGATTTGATCATTTCAACTACACCTGCTGGCGCAACAGATGGACTTTCGATTATTTCTACTAAGGCTGATTTTTTTGAAGTTATATACCATCCATGGCCGACTGAATTAGCGAAAAGATATCAAAACTTAGGCAAAACTGTAATCGGTGGTCTATCTTTGTTGGTCGAACAGGCGCTATTTCAAATTAAGTATTTTTCGCAAAAGGATTTTGATTTTAATGAAATGCGCCAAGCTCTTCTAAAAGTAGGCCATGAAGCAATAAGGAAGTAATCCACAACTCAATTTTATTGCATATTATTTACATACGCTTAGCCCATGTGGATAGATTTATTAGTATTAATTTATTTTCTTTGGATAGCCTACTATGACTGCAGATTTCACCTAATAAGAAACATTGATTTGGTGTTATTGCTATTGATTCAGAGTCTTGTGTATTTAGGTAATTTTCTTATTGCGTTATCTGCAATCTCTATTTACTTACTATTGAATTTACTTGCAAAAGGAAAAATTGGGGCTGGAGACGTTAAATTATCATTTTTTTGTGCTACACCTCTTGGTTCCTTATCTGAGATACTAAATAGCATCTCAATTGCTTGGATTGCGGGAGGTTTATTCGCACTTACTCGTAGGCCGCAAGCCATACCATTCGCTCCGTTCATGATTTTTGGAACATATATGGTGAAAATTTTGTGAGCATCGCCATTAATTATGCTCAAGATAAGTAGCTGATCTGAGAGAATACTCCTCTAGTACTTATGGAGGATAAATGCTTCGATGGCTCACAGCTGGTGAATCTCATGGGCCTGCCTTGTCGGCAATCATTGAAGGCATACCTGCACATGTATTGATAACTAGTAAAGATATAGATAAAGATTTAGAAAGACGCCGGTTAGGTTTTGGTAGAGGTGCTAGACAAAATTTCGAAGCTGACAAAATAACTATTACTGGTGGAGTAAGACTTGGCGCTACTCAAGGCGGACCAATTGCAATTCAAGTTGCAAATTCAGAGTGGCCTAAATGGGAAAAGGTTATGAGCGCTGACCCAGTACCAGAGGATGAGATTAAAGATTTAGCAAGAAATGCCCCCCTGACTAGACCAAGACCTGGACATGCAGATTTAGTAGGGATGCAGAAATTTAATTTTTCTGATGCTCGGCCGATATTAGAGCGAGCAAGTGCGCGTGAAACAGCAGCAAGAGTTGCACTCGGCGCAGTGGCTCGGGCATTTTTACGACAAAGCGTTGGTATAGAAATTCTTAGCCACGTTGTTTCTATTGGAAAAGTTTCAGTACCAGAGAATTACGAGCTACCAAAAGCAAGTGATCGTTCGACTATTGATGAAGATCCGGTTAGATGTTATGACGCAAATACAAGTCAGGCAATCGTTAAAGAAATTGAAGCAGCTCATAGAGATGGCGATACTTTAGGTGGCGTTGTTGAAGTTCTTGCTTACAACTTACCGCCCGGGCTTGGGTCACACACTCATTGGGATAAGCGCTTAGATGCCAGATTGGCTGGTGCGATGATGGGCATTCAGGCGATTAAAGGAGTAGAGATTGGCGACGGGTTTGAAACTGCAAGGCGAAGAGGATCTGTTGCTCATGATGAAATTGAGAAAAATAGCTTAGGTGCAATTGTTAGAAGAACCGACCGTGCTGGCGGTACTGAAGGTGGCATGAGTAATGGTGAAATTCTGCGCATTAAAGTTGCGATGAAACCAATATCTACTGTGCCTAAAGCGTTAGACACTATTGATGTAGCAACTGGCGAACCTGCCAAAGCAATAAATCAGAGATCTGATGTTTGTGCAGTTCCAGCAGCAGGTATTGTTGCTGAAGCTATGGCAGCACTTGTTCTTGCAGATTCTGTACTAGAAAAGTTTGGTGGCGACAGCGTTCAAGAAACTAAGCGTAATTTCGAAAATTATATTAAAACATTAGAAATAAAGTAATGACTAAGAAAATTGTACTTATCGGACCGCCAGGAGCTGGTAAAACAAGCATTGGTAAAGCGCTATCAAAAGAGCTTGAATTAGCTTTTATAGATAGTGATGCCGAAATAGAACGAATCTCTGGAAAGACGATATCTGAAATATTTGTTGATCAGGGAGAGGCAGTATTTCGCAAGACTGAAGTTGAGACGGTAACTAGAATTCTTGCTGAGTTTGAAGGTGTAGTTGCATTGGGAGGAGGGGCTCCAATTAATCCTGAAATACAAAAAGTTTTACTTAATTCAGAGTACCCAGTTATTTTCATTGATGTATCAATCTCGCAAGCAGCAAATCGAATTGGCTTCAATAAAGATAGGCCGCTACTTATGATTAATCCTAGACAACAGTGGTTGCACTTAATGAGTGAGCGCAGGCCTATTTATGAAAAACTAGCTACTATCACTGTTTCTTCAGATAATAGTAAACCAGCTGAAGTAGCAAAAACTATTACAGATAAAATTGTGAGTAAGTTATGAAGATCATCGATGTAGTAGCCGAAAGGAACTATAGCGTCGTTGTGGGTGCAAATGGCCCTGATGAAATAAAATCTATATCAGCTGAGCACCGAAAAGTTCTTCTAGTTGCACCTACTGCATTAATTAAGTTGTTCAAGCTTAAAGAGTCGAAGAATTTATCAATAATTTCAACACCTGCAGGAGAGAACCAGAAAAGTATTAAGGTATTGGAGAGTGTTTGGCGTAAGTGCGCTGCAGTTGGCATAGAGCGCTCAGATGCAATTATTGGATTTGGTGGGGGAGCAACAACAGACTTATCAGGATTTGCAGCTGCAACATGGCTAAGGGGAATTGATTGGTATGCAATGCCGACCTCACTAGCAGGAATGGTTGATGCATCTATTGGTGGCAAGACAGGTTTAAATTCCCAGAGTGGCAAGAATCTAATCGGCTCTTTCTACTCCCCAAAAAGTGTTTTAATTGACACGAGTTATCTAACAAAACTACCAGCTCGTGATCTGTCTGCAGGTATGGCCGAAGTGATTAAGTGTGGATTTATATCTGACTATAAAATACTTAATTTAGTTCAAGATGATGTTATTGATTTTGATCAACTTATTTATCGTGCAGTAAAAGTTAAAGCTAAAGTGGTAGCCAAGGACTTTAAGGAAAGTAAGTTGAGGGAAATTTTAAATTACGGACACACACTCGGTCATGCCATCGAGAAAGATAGTAAATTTAGACTAAGACATGGTGAGGCAGTATCAATTGGTATGGTCTTTGCTGCTGAACTTAGCAATGAGCTAGTTGGCCTTTCAAAAGAGGTAGTTGATCTTCATCGAGTGCTTTCAAGCAACTTTAAACTTCCAATTTCTTATCCAAAATCAAGATGGAAATCACTTTCAGCACTTCTCCTAAAAGATAAGAAAGTAAAGCAGGGAAAGGTTAGATTCATAGGAATTAGCAAGATAGGTAAACCTGTATGGCTTGAGGATGTGCCATCCAACACTCTTGCAAGAGTATATGAGAGAATTACGAAGTGAAAATTTTAATTCTAAATGGTCCAAATTTATCAAGATTAGATTTGCGTGAAAAAAACCATTACGGGGACCTAAGTTATAGCGATTTAACTAAAGAGATTACGAAAAAGGCTAGTGAAATTGGAATGGAAATTGAGATTAAGCATAGTGACAGCGAAAGCGAATTGATATCTTGGATACATGAGGCGGCCGATAAGAAGCAGCCAGTAATTATTAATCCTGCCGCCTTCACACATTATTCTTACGCCATTAGAGATGCAATCTGTATGTTAAAAGCACCTGTTATAGAGGTTCACCTATCTAACCCGTTATCACGTGAAGAATTTAGGCATACATCGGTTGTGAGTGGAGTTGTTCAAGGCACTATTTCTGGCTTCGGCGTAGATAGTTACTCCCTTGCGTTGCTAGCGATGCAAAAACTAGTTAAATAGCAAGGTAGACTAGCTCCATAATTTTCTTTAAGTGAAGATTTAAATATAGCGGAATGGAAAATGATGGCAACGACAAATGATCTTAAGAATGGTATGACCCTAAATCTTGATGGGCAACTATGGAATGTTATCGAGTTTCAACATGTTAAACCCGGAAAAGGTGGAGCTTTCGTAAGAACAAAAATGCGTTCGGTGCTTTCCGGAAAAGTTGTCGAGAAAACCTTTAATGCTGGCGTTAAAGTCGAAGTTGCCTCTGTCGAGAAAAGAGACATGCAATTTTTATATCGAGATGGTGAAGATTTTATGTTTATGGATTCAACAAATTACGACCAAATCTCTATCAGTAAGCAAACTGTTGGCGATGCGGTTGATTACATGCTTGAGAATGCTGATGCAATTGTGGCTATGCATGAAGGTAACCCATTATTTATTGAATTACCGGCTTCGGTTGAGCTAGTAGTCACATATACAGAACCAGGCTTGCAAGGAGATAGATCTTCTGGCGGTACAAAACCTGCCACAGTTGAGACTGGTATTACAGTTCAAGTACCACTCTTTATTAAGCAAGATGAGAAAATCCTTGTTGATACGCGAACTGGTGCATATCTAGGGCGAGCTAACTAATAGTGTCTGCTCGCAGTAAAGCTCGTAAGCGAGCATTAGATTTTCTCTATGAAGCAGAGATAAAAAAAGCTAAAGCAGTCGATTTGTTTTTATCTCGTGGAGCTAGTGAACTTTCCCAGGAACCATATGTGCAGGTTTTACTCTCTGGCATAGATGAGCACTTAGTAAAAATAGATGAATTAATCACTACATATGCCCAGGACTGGGACATGGATAGAATGCCAGCTGTAGATAGAAATATATTGAGAATTGCAATCTTTGAAATTCTTTGGGTAGCAGAGGTAGACTTAAAAATTGCCTGTGATGAAGCCGTAGAACTTGCAAAGAGTTTATCTACCGATGAATCCTCTAATTATATAAATGGCGTTTTGGGCCGAATAGTTAAATTAAAGGATTCAATCGCAATTTAAACGTGGATTAGCTCAGATTCTATTAGCCAATCCAAAGTATCAGCCTCATTTTTTTCAATTTGGAGTGCTAAGAATTGAAGATCATTTGCTCTAATAGTTAGAATTTGGCCGTTCCAATCTTTTCTTCTATTACTTATACTTTTGGTAAATCTTTGAAGAATTTGTGATTTTGTTTCACTACTTTCCGCTAGTTTATTGAGATTCACACTTACGCTTCGAGCAGTTACCTGTGTTGTGATTTCTGGAAAAAGCTCAGTAATTGGTACTTGGTAGAACTGCATCAAAGAGATCGCTTTTTTAAGAGAGATCGCACGATCAGCTCGCTCATATGAACCGATTACAACCGCTTTCCACTTTCCATTTGAGTGGTGCTCGACATCTTGTAGGCTCCACCCTTTTGATTTTCTTATTTCCCTGAGTCGTTGTGCTGGATTATTTATGTTCATAACCGCAGGCTAGCCACACCCGGATTTTGGTGATTTTAGATATCCACAACTCTTCTGCTAACATTCGGACGTTCCTTTAACGATCCGTCCAGAGAGGCGGCGAAGGAGAAGTAAATGGGTATTTTGCTATCTAGCAGCGACATAGAGCGTGCTATTAAACGTATTTCACATGAAATAATCGAACATAATCAAGGCACAACCAATTTAGTTTTGATGGGTATTCCAACCCGCGGGGCATATCTTGCTGACCGTATAGGCAAATTTATATCGGAGATCGAAGCTCCCGTTGCTATCGGCGTACTTGATATTACTTTGCACCGAGATGATTTAAGGATGCGCCCGCCTAAGCCACTTTTACCGACAAAATTACCTACCGGCGGAATTGAAGGCAAGGATCTGGTTTTAGTAGATGATGTTCTTTTTTCGGGCAGAACAATTAGGGCCGCACTAGATGCAATTGGTGAGCTAGGTAGACCAAGGAGTGTGCAGCTAGCAGTGCTTGTTGATCGAGGACATCGCGAACTACCGATCCGTGCTGATTACGTAGGTAAAAATATTCCTACTTCAAAGAGTGAGAGTGTGAAGGTGCATTTAAGTGAGCTAGATGATGAGGATTTAGTGGAGTTGATTAAATGAAAAATGCACATCTTCTATCAGCAGATGACTTAAGCAAGCAGGATGCGTTGGAATTATTAGCTACAGCAAAGGAATTAGCAGCAATTACTGATGGGCCCAACAAAAAACTACCAACTCTGCGCGGTAAGACCGTAGTCAACCTCTTTTTTGAAGATTCGACAAGAACAAGAATTAGTTTCGAAACCGCAGCAAAGAGATTGTCTGCCGATGTAATTAATTTTTCAGCAAAGGGATCTTCGGTAAGTAAAGGAGAGAGCCTTAAAGATACAGCTCAAACCTTGCAAGCTATGGGAGCTGATGCAGTTGTTATTCGCCATGGAAGCAGCGGTGCCGCTAAGCGTCTTGCTGACTCAAAATGGATACAAGCTACAGTTATTAATGCAGGGGATGGAACTCATGAGCATCCAACTCAAGCACTATTAGATGCATTTACAATAAAACAGCATCTTCGGTCAAAAGATTCTGATTTAAGTGGAGTTAAGGTTTTAATAGTTGGAGATATTCTGCACTCACGGGTGGCGCGAAGTAATGTAATTCTATTAACAAAACTTGGTGCGAAAGTTGTCTTAGTAGCTCCACCTACACTTTTGCCTGTTGGCGTAGAAAATTGGCCAGTTGATATTTCATATGATTTAGATAAGGAAATACCAAAGTGCGATGTGGTGATGATGTTAAGGATTCAACAAGAAAGAATGGCTAACTCTTTCTTTCCTACTGAGCGAGAGTATTCAAGGAGATATGGATTAAATTCATATCGTTTGTCTAAACTATCTAAGTCGTCAATAGTTATGCACCCTGGTCCCATGAACCGTGGTCTTGAGATTTCAGCAGATAGCGCAGATGATATTAAATCGGTAATTATCGATCAGGTAAGAAACGGTGTAGCAGTTCGAATGGCTGTCTTGTATCAACTATTAGGTGGTGCACCAATTGGAGCTGCGAATGATTAAGATCAGAAATGTAAATTTAGTTGATGGAAGCATAGTTAATGTAGAGATCGATCAAGGCTTAGTTAAAGCAATTTCAAAATCAACTGGTAAAGATAATTTAGATGGAATCGATGGCGCTGGAAAAATACTTATGCCAGGTTTGGTAGATCTACATACACATCTTCGTGAACCAGGCCGCGAAGATTCAGAGACAGTACTGACTGGGTCTGAATCTGCCGTTGCTGGTGGTTTTACCGCAATCTCTGCAATGGCAAATACAAATCCTGTTGCAGATACTGCTGGTGTAGTAGAGCAAATTTATCGGTTAGGTAAGAATGCAGGTATATGTGATGTGAATCCAATCGGTGCTGTTACCAAAGGCTTAAAAGGTGAACAATTATCTGAAATCGGCGCTATGGCTGAATCGATTGCAAATGTTCGAATTTTTAGCGATGACGGTAATTGTGTTGCAGATCCATTGATTATGCGTAGAGCTCTTGAGTATGTAAAAACTTACAATGGAATTATTGCTCAGCACGCACAGGAACCAAGATTAACTGTGAATGCACAAATGAATGAAGGAGTTATCTCTGCGAAAATTGGACTAGCCGGTTGGCCTGCAGTTGCAGAAGAGGCAATAATTGCTCGCGACATCTTACTTACCGATCATGTCCAGTCTCGTCTACATATTTGCCATGTAACAACAGCTGGTGGGGTTGAGTTAGTTCGTTGGGCAAAGCAGCGTGGAATACAAGTTACTGCGGAAGTAACTCCTCATCATTTACTACTTACCGATGATTTAGTAGAAAACTACGACCCTATTTATAAGGTTAATCCACCACTTCGAACCGAGAAGGATGTAATGGCATTAAGGCAGGGCTTAGCCGAGGGAGTTATTGATATTGTTGCCACAGACCATGCTCCTCACTCAGCTGAACATAAAGATTGCGAGTGGCAGTCTGCTGCCTTTGGAATGGTAGGACTTGAGACAGCATTATCAGTTGTGATAAAAACTATGATCGAAACAAAGTTAATGACATGGGCAGAGTTATCCGATCGTATGTCAATTAGACCAGCGCAAATTGCAGGATATAAAAATCAGGGTCAGAAAATAGTTGAAGGATCGGCAGCCAACTTAGTACTTGTTGATCCCAATTCACATTGGACGGTTGATCGCCATAATCTAAAATCGAAAAGCAAGAACACCCCATTCGATAAAATGGAGCTTCCAGGTGTAATTAGCGAGATTATCTATAATGGAAATTTAGTAGTTCAAAATGGAAAGCAAACTAGTTTAGGCTTGGGCCATAATGACTAAACAAACTACTGCATATTTGGTGCTAGATGATGGTCGAATATTTGAGGGTAAGTCATGGGCTAAAACAGGTGAAACTTTTGGTGAAGCAGTTTTTTCAACTGGAATGACTGGGTATCAAGAAACTCTTACCGATCCGTCATATCACAAACAAATTGTAGTAATGACAGCTCCGCATATAGGAAATACTGGAGTAAATGACATCGATAAAGAGTCAAGAAAAATTTGGGTTGCAGGATTTGTAGTTAGAAATCCATCACCAATAACGAGTAATTGGCGCAGTAACAAGTCATTAGAGCAGGAGTTAATTGATTCAGAGATTGTTGGAATTCAAGGAATTGATACTCGGGCATTAACTCGGCATCTTCGCGAACGTGGCGCAATGCGAGTTGGAATTTTTAGTGATACCAGTTTAAGTAGAGAAGAGATGGTAGTTAAAGTTAGAAAAACTGCACCGATGAGTGGAGCTTATTTAGCTAAAGATGTTACAACTGCAAAATCATATGTCGTATCACCACCTGCAGGTGTACCCACCAAATTCAAGGTGGCTGCAATTGATCTTGGTATAAAAGGTGCAACACCAAAAGCTATGGCAAGTCTTGGTATTGAAGTTCATGTATTGCCACTTGAAACAACCTTTGAACAGATTAAGAAATTGAATCCAGATGGAGTGTTCTTATCTAACGGCCCTGGGGATCCAGCTGCTATGACTGACATTGTTGAACTAGTAAGAAATGTACTATTAGAAGAGATTCCATTTTTTGGAATTTGTTTTGGGCATCAAATATTAGGAAGAGCGCTTGGGTTTGAAACTTACAAGCTACCGTTTGGCCATCGTGGGATAAATCAACCTGTAATTGATCTAACTACAGGTAAGGTTGAAATAACTTCACACAACCATGGCTTTGCTGTTGCTGCACCTAAAGAGGAAGAATTTAAAACTGTTTACGGGCAAGGACGTGTATCACACCTCTCACTTAATGATTCAGTAGTAGAGGGATTAGAGATGATTTCAATTCCAGCTTTTTCAGTTCAGTATCATCCAGAGTCTGCAGCTGGCCCACATGATGCTGCCTATCTATTTGAAAGATTTGTACAGCTTATGGCTACACCAAAGGTTGGCTTGAAAGGCAGCAATGCCTAGAGACACATCGATCCAAAGCGTTTTAGTAATTGGTAGTGGTCCAATTGTAATTGGACAGGCATGTGAGTTTGATTATTCAGGAACTCAAGCTTGCCGAGTGCTTCAAAGCGAAGGAATAAGAGTTATTTTGATTAATTCTAACCCAGCAACAATCATGACGGATCCAGAATTTGCAGATGCAACTTATATTGAACCAATAACTCCAGAAGTAATTGAGAAAATCCTTGAGAAGGAAAGGCCTGATGCTGTCTTGGCAACACTTGGTGGTCAAACCGCACTAAATGCTGCAATGGCCTTATATGAGCGAGGCTCGTTTGAAAGATATGGAGCAAAATTAATCGGAGCCAATATTGATGCAATTAAGCGCGGAGAAGATCGAGAAGTATTCAAAAAAATTGTCGCAACTATTGGTGGTGAATCTGCTAAATCTAGAATCTGCCACTCAATGCAAGATTGTTTAGCAGCAGTAGTTGAATTGAAGTATCCAGTAGTAGTTAGGCCATCTTTTACGATGGGCGGTCTTGGCTCAGGAATTGCATATAACGAAGAGGAGTTAAATCAGATTGCTGGCGCAGGGTTGCGCCATAGTCCAACTACGGAAGTGCTTCTAGAAGAGTCGATAATTGGTTGGAAAGAATATGAGCTAGAAGTTATGCGAGATCATAAAGATAATGTTGTGATTGTTTGCAGTATTGAAAACGTTGATCCGATGGGTGTTCACACCGGTGACTCAATAACTGTGGCACCAGCTATGACCTTGACTGATGTTGAGTATCAAAGATTAAGGGACCTATCGATTGCAATTATTCGCGAAGTTGGTGTTGCTACTGGTGGCTGCAATATTCAATTTGCAGTTAATCCAACGGATGGAAGAATTATTGTTATTGAGATGAATCCACGGGTATCAAGATCATCTGCACTAGCATCTAAAGCAACTGGGTTTCCAATTGCAAAGATTGCAACAAAGCTTGCAATTGGATATACCTTAGATGAGATTACTAATGACATCACAAAATCAACGCCAGCCTCATTTGAACCATCTTTAGATTATGTAGTTGTCAAAGTTCCACGTTTTGCATTTGAGAAGTTTCCCGAAGCTGATCCAAGGCTGACTACTACTATGAAGAGTGTTGGCGAAGCTATGGCAATTGGAAGAAGTTTTCCGGAGGCATTGCAAAAAGCGCTTAGATCCTTAGAGAAAAAGGGAGCTACTTTTTCCTGGCAAGAGGGCAATCTGCAGGAACTTATGAGAACTATCGGAATACCAACGGAGTTCAGATTGCAGCAAGTTCAACAAGCAATGCACTTGGGAGCAACTTTAAGTGAAGTGTTTGCGGCAACCAAAATTGATCCGTGGTTCTTGGAGCAAATAAAACTTATTAATGAAAAGGCAGTAGAGATTTCCCAGCCAGGAGAGTTGAACAAGGATTTACTAAAGTCAGCAAAAATGATGGGTTTTTCAGATGCTCAAATCTCACAACTTAGAAATGTTCCAGAGTCTGAAATTAAACAATTGAGAAATTCATTTGGCCTTTATCCAGTATTTAAAACTGTCGATACTTGTGCTGGAGAATTTGAAGCACTTACTCCTTATTATTACTCAGCATATGATGAAGAAAGTGAAGTAATACCAAGAACTAAATCTGCAGTTGTAATCCTAGGTAGTGGACCAAATAGAATTGGTCAGGGAATAGAGTTTGATTACTCTTGCGTTCATGCCTCATTTGCACTGAAAAAAGCTGGATACGAAACAATAATGATTAATTGCAATCCAGAGACTGTTTCCACTGATTACGACACCTCAGATCGTCTTTACTTTGAGCCACTAACTTTGGAAGATGTAATTGAAGTGATAGCTGCAGAGAGTGCTGCAGGTCCAATCTTGGGTGTAATTGCTCAACTAGGTGGCCAAACTCCATTGGGGTTAGCTCGGGGATTAATGGAAGCAGGAATAAAGATTCTTGGAACTTCACCAGATGCAATCGATTTGGCAGAAGAGCGCGGTGCATTCGGAGAGATTCTAAAGGCAAATGATCTTTTAGCTCCTGATTTTGGTATGGCGAACTCTTATGCCGAAGCGTCACAGATTGCCTCAAAAATTGGGTATCCAGTTCTAGTGCGACCTTCATATGTTCTAGGTGGCAGGGGAATGGAAATTGTTTATGACGAAGAGTCATTAAAAGGATTTATTGAAAAAGCTACTGCAATTACACCAAATCATCCAGTCTTAATTGATAAATTCCTTGATGATGCAACTGAAATTGACGTTGATGCATTATTTGATGGCAACGAGCTTTACTTAGCTGGCGTAATGGAGCACATTGAAGAAGCGGGCGTGCATTCTGGCGATTCTGCATGTGTATTACCAAGCACATCTCTAGATAAGAATGCTATTGCCGAAATTAGAAGTGCAACTGAGAAGATTGCTAAAGATATAGGCGTTCGAGGATTAATTAATATTCAGTTTGCAGTAAGCGGAAGTCCAAAGAAACTTTATGTATTAGAGGCAAATCCCCGAGCATCTAGAACTGTACCTTTCGTAGCTAAAGCAACTGGTATACAGCTTGCAAAAGCTGCAGCCTTGATTTCTACTGGTGTTTCAATTGAAGTTTTGCGTAAAGAGAAAATATTGCCAAACTCTGGTGACGGAAAACCAAATGGCGTTTCTGTTAAAGAGGCGGTTTTGCCATTTAATCGTTTTAGAAGAGTTGATGGCAGTGGTGTAGATACTGTATTGGGACCAGAAATGAAGTCAACTGGTGAGGTAATGGGAATTGCAAATAACTTTGGATTAGCATTTGCAAAAAGTCAGACTGCTGCTTTTGGACCACTTCCAAAGACAGGTTCAGTATTTATCTCGCTATCGGAGCGGGATAAAGAACCAGGGTGGCGTATTGCAAGGGATTTAAACCAACTTGGATTTAAGATTTATAGCACCGCTGGAACTAATTTGTTTTTAACAGAAAAAGGTGTGCAATCTGAGTTAGTGAGAAAGAATTCTGATCCAGAATCTGCACAGCTTTCTGCCAATGATCTGATTACTAAGGGCCTTGTTCAGCTTGTAATAAATACGCCACTTGGCCGCGGATCTAGGCAAGATGGTTTTCTTATCAGAACCGCAGCAATATCTAGATCAGTGCCATGCATAACAACAATCCCTGGATTTAAAGCAGCTGTTGCTGGAATTGCTGCGTTACAGAAAGATAGTTTTGATATAAAGTCACTTCAAGAATGGATGAATAAGTGATTCCGCATAAGATTAACAAGGCTTCAGTTCAGATATCAGCTGAAGTAATCAGTAACAAAAAATTTGGGCCTTATCATCATATGGTTTTTGCAGTAGGTGAAATGGCTACAAGTGTTAAACCGGGAAACTTTGTTGCTATTTCGGTCGGTGGTGAGCAGTCATCACTTGTTTTGCGCCGCGCATTTGCAATCTATAGGGCAATTGACAAGAGTCCGATGGGTGGCAGCATCGAGCTAGTAGTCGCTCCGCACGGACAAGGTAGCAGTTGGCTTTGCTCTAGATCTGTGGGTGATTTTGTAGATTTAATTGGACCACTTGGTACATCTTTTGGTATCCCAACAACTAATGCAAATGCAATGCTAATTGGTGGAGGTTATGGCTCTGCACCTTTGTTTGCACTAGCTGAGTCACTAAAAAACAGGGGATGTAGGGTTGATATGGTTTTAGGCGCTAGTACTGCTAATAAAATTTTTGCACCGCTTGAGGGAAAACGCACCGTATCATCGTTAACGCTAACAACCGATGATGGTACTGCTGGAATTCATGGCCGGATCAGTGAGGCGATACCTAGATTGATTAGAGAATTTGGTACTGAAGTTATTTATTCATGTGGTCCTATGGGCATGCTTTCGGCGATAGCTAAAATTGCTAAGGAATTTGATATTGCACACCAATGTTCGGTTGAAGAATCGATGGCATGTGGAATAGGCGTCTGTATGACTTGTGTTGTTCCAATTAAGAGCGAAGATAGTATAAAAATGGTTAGAACATGTATTGATGGCCCGGTTATGGATGGATCCGAAATCATTTGGGACCGTAAAGAAATATCGGATGCGATGGGGTTATGAGCACACTAGATTTTTCGACAAAGATAGGTAGCAAAAGATTCTCAAATCCAATCTTTACCGCTAGTGGTTGCGCCAGTAGTGGCCAAGAACTTTCTCAATTTTTTCCATTAACGGAGTTGGGTGCAATTGTTACTAAATCCATAATGACTAAAGCTCGTACTGGTCGAATGACCCCACGAATGGCTGAAACTCCAAGTGGAATGCTTAACTCAATTGGATTACAAGGTCCAGGTATTGACGCATTTTTGGAGAATGATATTCCTTGGCTAGTTGAACAAAAAGCAAAAATCATTGTCTCAATCGCTGGTGAAACAGTAGATGAGTATGGAGTTTTGTCGAGAAGGTTAAGAGCTGTTCCTGGAATCAGTGCTGTTGAGGTAAATATTTCTTGTCCTAATGTTGAGAACCGGGGACAGGTTTTTGCCTGCCATCCAGATACCTCAATAGCAGTTATTGAGGCTGTAAGACGAAATATTGGTGGAGAGCTTCCAATAATTGCAAAACTCTCCCCAGATGTAACAGATATTGTTTCAATTGCTCAAGCTGTTATTAATGCT
>WLMP01000029.1 GCA_009700155.1 Actinomycetota bacterium | reverse complement strand
TTCATCAACTACGGTTCTAATCAGTGAAGCACTTCCTCTAGGGATTACTAAATCTACAAATCCTCTAGCCTTTAGCAAAGCAGTTACTGTGCTGCGATCATCTGATGGAACTAATTGAATTACATCTGGTGAAATTGATGTTTCCTTAAACGCTTTATGCATAATGTCAATTAGAATTTTGTTACTGTTTGCCGCTGATGCCGAGCCACGTAACAGCGCCGCATTTCCAGATTTAATAAGTATTACTGCAGCATCAACTGTTACATTTGGTCTAGCTTCATAAACCATCCCCACAACTCCAAATGGAACACTTTTTTGCTTTAGATTTAAACCATTTTCTAAATTCCTATCAACTAAAATCCGATTTAATGGATCAGGTAATTTAGTTATTTCTCTGGCGGCATTTGCCATTGATAAAACTCTTGTCTTAGTAAGAAGTAGTCGATCCTGAAGTGATTGATTCATGCCAGATGCTTTAGCTAGATCCATATCTAATTGATTTGCTTCTAAAATTACTGTTAAGTTTTTTTCTAATTCATCTGCAATATTTAGTAAAACTTGATTGCGTTGATCTGTTGTGGACCCAGCAAGAGTTCGCGCGGCCAAGCGGGCACTCTTTGCAATACTCTCAATCACCGATGTGGCAGCCATGGGCTAAGCCTAAGGCCAATTAGGCTATGGGTATGAAACGGCTGTTTAAGGTGCTACGAAATACCGTAATTTCACTCGGTGTTTTATACATCGCCTTGTTTGTTTTTACTCGGGTTATTCACTATCCAGATCCAATTGCATCCATAAAACTTGGCTTAGCACCTGCATCTAAAACTCCTACTCTCATGCCTTGGCATGTAATTGATCCAGCATTAAAGCCAACAGCTATACCAGTAACCGCCGAAAAGATGCCTGATGAAATTATGTATAAGGGAACCTCGCTTCCATTTAATGAATTTTTAAAACAAACCGATACAAATGCTTTTATTGTTTTACGAAATGGTGTGATGACTTTTGAATGGTATAAAGATGGTGTATCACAGCAAACACAATTACCATCTTATTCTGTTGCAAAAACTATGACCTCAATAATGATTGGTCAGTTAGTCTCTCAAGGCAAGATCAAAGAGAGTGACAAATTTGTTGATTACTTCCCGGATTTAAAAAATGGAAGTAGTTTTGATTTAGTAACAATTAAACAACTATTGGATATGCAAGCAGGAGTTGGAGTTAGTGATAACTACCCATCAGGACCATCTGGTTGGGGTGTTGCCATAGCTCAGATGTATGCCACGACCGATTTAGATTGGTTCTTAAAAAATAATAGAAAAATGGCTTTTGAACCAGGTACTGAATCTGAGTACCGAAGCGTTGATACTCAGATGTTGGGAATGATTATTAAAAAAGTTACTGGTAAGAAAATTGCAGATTACTTTAGTCAAAATGTGTGGCAGATTGTTGGTGCAAAGTATCCAGCTACCTGGAATGTGGATCGCATAGGTGGTACTGAGAAGACTTTCTGCTGCTTTAACGCATCTGGAATTGATTATGCCCGGGTGGGAATGTTGTTTCTAAATGGTGGCTATGCAGGTCCAAATAAGGTTATTGATAAAGCATGGCTAAAGCGAATGACAACACCAGTTACAACACTAGATCGCAACTGGGGTTATGCTGCGCAACTTTGGCATCCATATCCAAATATTTATATGGCAATGGGATTACATGGTCAATTTATTTTTATAAATCCTGAAACCAGGACGGTAATTGTGAAATTAAGTGATAATCCAACCGACTCAGATCATGAATCAGATACTGCTAAAGCATTATTAGAAATTTCAAACCTTAAGAATTAGGTAGAAAATACGTACCAACCTGTTTGCCATCTAGAGCAGCTGATAGATCAGATATTTTTGTTAAAAGCATTCCAATTCCTGAGGTAGTAACAACTTTGGCAGCTTCAATCTTTGTGATCATGCCACCGCTACCAACTCCAGCAGAACCTGCTCCCCCAAGGGATGCAGTATCAATTTTTGAAATATCTGATACTAAATGAATTTGCTTAGCACCTGGTGTGCTTGGATCTGCATCATATAAACCATCAATATCGGTGATTAAAACTAATAAATCAGCATCAACTAACTTAGTAACTCGCGCTGCTAATCCATCATTATCGCCATATTTAATTTCTTCAGTGCCTACAGTGTCATTTTCATTAATAACTGGGACAACACCTAATTCTAAAAGAGAATTTAGTACACCCTTGATATTGGCAACATGAGATTCCTTTGTTATATCTTCTAGCGTAATTAAAACCTGTGAGGTTGTGATCTTAAATCTATTAAAGGATTGGGTGTATTTGGCCATTAATAGACCTTGACCTACAGATGCAGCAGCTTGTTGGGAAGTTAAATCCGAAGGGCGTGCTGTTAAGCCCAGTGGTGCTAAACCAGCAGCAATTGCGCCAGATGAAACAACAATTACCTCTTTGTGTCGAGATTTAAGATTAGCTACAACATCAACTAAATCATCAATTGCCTTTGGGTCTAAATTTGCACCAGCTTTACCGGTTAATGTAGATGAGCCAACCTTTATTACAACACGGTGGATTTCATTTATGTTAATGGACATCTTCATCTATTCTAGGATTTTTTGGGTTAGGTACATTGTACTCCCATTGCATTTCTATCTCATCATCACTTAGCTGATCAATGTCATCTTCTAGTAAATCCATACGCCAAGGTGTTGATAGCCTTAAATCTTCTCCGCGTGGGCCAGCTAATAACTCTGCACCAGCTTCAATACTTGGCTCCCAATCAAAGATTACTGCTTCTTGCCCTGAACCAATTCTGACTTCATCACCTGATTTAGCACCTTGTTTAAACAACTCTTTTTCAACACCATATGATGCTAAGCGATCTGCTAAGTAACCAATAGCTTCGGCATTTGCAAAATCAGTTTGCTTAACCCATCGCTCTGGCTTATCACCGATTACATTAAATGAGCCATCTTCGTTAGCGATGACAACAAAACCAGCATCATCAACAGCAATTGGACGTAAGACAATGCGCGTGACCTGTTCATCTTTCTGTTCTTTTCTGACCCTTTGAATTATCTGTGCCATTGCATATATCAACTCTTGAACACCTTGACGAGAGGCTGCAGAAACTTGGAATACTGGAAAACCTCGATCTTCTAAAGTTTTTTGAACCATATCTGCCATCGCTTTTCCATCTGGCAAATCAATCTTATTTAGAGCAATAATCCTTGGGCGATCTGCTAACCCTCCGTACTCTTTTAACTCTTCTTCGATTACATCAAAATCCTTAATTGGATCGCGATCAGTCTCTAAAGTTGCGCAATCCAATACATGAACTAACGCGGCACATCTTTCAACATGGCGTAAGAATTCATGTCCTAATCCTTTTCCTTGGCTAGCACCTGGTATCAGTCCTGGTACATCCGCTGCGGTAAATCTTGTGTCACCTGCTTGTACAACTCCCAAATTTGGTACCAATGTAGTGAATGGATAATCAGCAATTTTTGGCCGAGCAGCTGACATGGCTGCAATCAGAGAAGATTTACCTGCACTTGGATAACCAACTAATCCGATATCAGCAACGCTCTTTAACTCTAAAAATAAAGTTCTAGTTTCACCTGGCTCACCAAGTAATGCAAAGCCTGGAGCGCGACGTTTTGAGTTAGCAAGACCGGCGTTTCCAAGTCCACCTTTTCCACCTTGAGCTGCCATAAATCTTGTTCCAAAGCCAACTAAATCTGCAATTACATTACCGCTCATATCTTTTACTACAGTTCCATTGGGAACAGAAAGAATCAAATCCTTTCCTTCAGCGCCATTGCAGAAATCTCCAGCACCTTGTCGACCATCTGTAGATTTACGATGTGGTGAATGGTGAAAATCTAACAAGGTTGTCACATCTGGATCGACAACTAAAACAACATCGCCACCTCTGCCACCATTTCCACCATCAGGACCACCGAGTGGTTTGAATTTTTCGCGGTGCACAGATACGCAACCATCCCCACCTTTACCTGCTGATGCATGAAGGGTCACGCGATCAACGAAGGTTGCCATGTGAACTCCTTCCTAATGATGTAAAAATAAAAATGGGCCCGCAGTTAGCGGACCCACAATTTAACAATCCGCTTAAGTTATGAAACCGTAACGATATTAACTACTCGACGACCGCGAGCGCGACCAAACTCAACTGATCCACCCTCAAGTGCAAATAATGTGTCATCTTTTCCAATTCCAACATTTTTTCCTGGATGAAAATAAGTACCGCGCTGGCGAACTAATATTTCGCCACCTTTAACTACCTGACCTGCAAATCTTTTAATGCCAAGGTACTGAGGATTTGAGTCGCGACCATTTCGTGTGGAGGAGACACCCTTTTTACTTGCCATCTGCTTTCACCTGCCTTAGTTAGTAGTTACTTATTAATTCCGGTTATTTTAACGCGAGTAAGTTTTGAACGATATCCCTGACGGCGGCGATATCCAGTTTTACTCTTGTATCTTAAAATTGCAATCTTTGGACCCTTTTGTTCAGCAAGAACTTCACCAGTTACTTTTACGGCCGCTAATACTTTTGGATCTGTTGTTACATCTGCACCATCAACTAATAAAACTGCTGGAAAAGTTACAGATGAACCAATTGCAGCTTCTAAGCGGTCGACGACAAGTGTTTCACCAACTGAAACCTTCTCTTGGCGTCCGCCAGCCTTAACAATTGCGTACACGATCTGCTCCTTGCTAGTTATGAACCATAATCATTTATCAGATCTGGTTAGGTGGATAAGGGTAGAGATTGATCTCTACCTGGTCAAATGCAGCGATTAATTAGTGGAAATCACCCCAGTACTGACCGCTCGGCGACCTTTACGTCTGCCGGTAGTTGCAGCTGGAGCAGTTTCTACTATTTCAACTTCTGCTTCTGGATTACTTTGTTGACTGACTTCAGATTGATTATCTAACTCATCATCGCTGTCATCTTCAGCGGATGCTTTGCTAGTTTTTGAATACCTTTGTTCCATATCTTTTTCTAATGCAACTTTATTAACAGGGTCGCTATGAATATGAATACCACGGCCGCCACAACTTTCACAGGTAGTAGAGAAGGCTTCTATCAATCCCTGTCCTACGCGCTTACGAGTCATTTGAACTAATCCAAGAGAGGTTACTTCAGCAACTTGATGCTTAGTGCGATCTCGTCCTAAACACTCAACTAATCTACGAAGTACTAGCTCTCGGTTTGATTCTAAAGTCATATCAATAAAGTCAATCACAATAATTCCACCCATATCGCGCAGACGAAGTTGTCTTGCAATCTCTTCTGCAGCTTCTAGGTTATTTTTAGTGACTGTTTCTTCTAGATTTCCACCCTTACCAATAAACTTTCCAGTATTAACATCAATTACGATCATTGCCTCTGTTCGATCGATAACTAAAGAACCACCAGATGGTAAGTAAACCTTGCGATCAAAAGCTTTTGCTAGCTGCTCTTCAACGCGGTTTTCAGTAAATAAATCTTTATTACTGCTCCATTTTTCAATCTTGCTAGCTAACTCTGGTGCAATATGACCGATATAGTTTTGAATATCATCCCATGCTTGATCACCTTGGACTAGCATCTTATTAAAATCTTCATTAAAGATATCGCGGATAACTCGAACTGTTAGATCTGGTTCACCATAAAGAAGTGATGGCGCAGATGTACTTGAGCTATTGGCTTTCTTTTCAATATCTTCCCATTGCGCTTTAAGGCGAATGACATCTCTTTCTAGCTCTGCCTCCGGTGCACCTTCAGCTGCAGTTCTAATAATTACTCCAGCTTGATCCGGGATTAAACTCTTTAATATTGACTTCAAACGATTTCGTTCATTATCTGGAAGTCGTTTAGAAATTCCACTCATGCCACCGCCTGGTACATATACAAGATAGCGACCTGGAAGTGAGATCTGACTTGTAAGTCTGGCACCCTTTTGTCCGATTGGATCTTTGGTTACCTGAACTAAAACTGATTGACCAGATTTTAGAACATGCTCAATTTTTCTTGGCGCCGTATCTGATAAACCATGAGCATCCCAATTAACTTCACCAGCATACAAAACTGCATTTCGGCCTTTACCAATATCAACGAATGCTGCTTCCATAGATGGTAAAACATTTTGAACTTTTCCAAGATACACGTTACCCACATAGGAAATATTGCTATTTCTATTTACATAATGCTCAACCATTACATCATCTTCAATGATTGCAATTTGGGTTCGATCTGCAATTTGTCTAACCAACATCGAGCGTTCAACAGCCTCACGGCGCGCTAGAAACTCTGACTCGGTAATGACAGTTCCACGTCTGCGAGTAAAGTCGCGACGCTCTCTGCGATCTGGACGATCAAATTTATTTCTATCTCGCCTTGGAAAACTCTTACTCTCACTTCTAGCTGGTCTAACTCTGGCTTCTCGAACTTTAACTACGGTGATTACGCCATCTTCTTCAATAGTCTCACCTGGAACAACACCTTCACCTCGCGCTCTGCGGCGGCGACGGCGCTTATGGGTTTGCTCTGATGAATCAGAATCAGCTGAGCTATCTACAGATTCATTATCGGCATCATCTGAAATTTCTTTTCCATTACGACGGCGACCTCTTCCGCCACGACGGCGGCGGCGGCGAAACTCTTCACTGTCACTGTCGTTATCTTTTTTCTCTACTGAAGCTTCAGTTGCAGCAGCTTTTACAACTTTAGCGGCTTTAGGTGTTTTTGTTACTGGTGCTGCTTGAAAAAGTGGAACTGGAATAACCGCTGTCTTCTTTGCGGGTTTTTTCTCTTCGCTCGCAGCTTTTTTGGCAGCGCGCTTACGTGGTGCTTTAGGCTCATCGGCCATATTAATCAAATCCTTTTCAAAACTAATTACTGCAGTTTTGCAGTATCTCTTACAATACTTTTTCTAATTAATCTGGTTAATTAACTTGCTAAAAATATCGACGTAATCGCGGCGGTGGATCTTTATCCTCGCGCTGAATGCGTGGGATAAGTATCGCAGATTAGAAGCAAACCGCCAACTCGGCACTATCTAAGCGTGTTTAACGGCTACGAGCATAAATATTCTGAAGAAGGCCAATACCAATCAAATTAGCAAACATTGATGATCCCCCGTATGACAGAAATGGTAATGGCACACCCGTCATTGGCATTAATCCCATTGCCATACCAATATTTTCAAATGTTTGAAAACCAAACCAAGCAATTACACCAATACAAACGAGTCGGCCGAACAAATCACTGCTTCGTTTACAGATTGCAAATGCTCGAACAAAGATCACAAAGTATAAAAATAAAATAAATGAAGAGCCAATAAAGCCAAGCTCTTCCCCGGCTACAGTGAAAATAAAGTCAGTCTGTTGCTCTGGCACGAAGCGACCATTAGTTTGTGGCCCTTCAAATAATCCCTTACCAAATAATCCACCTGATCCAATAGTTATACGAGATTGGCGAAGTTGATAACCAGTTGCTTGTGGATCAGCTGATGGATCAACAAATGATTGCAATCTGGCTACTTGATATTCATTTACTGCCCCAGTTTGAACCGCAGTAAAAACCCCAACAACTCCAACCAGTAGTAACCCAATTACCCAAATAGCTCTAGCACCAGAAGCACCAATCATCGCTACAACAGCAGCTGAAATAATCAATACAGTTCCTAAATCAGGTTGGGCAACAATTAATAAAATTGGAATAGCTGCAAGTGCTAGTGCCTTTAATACATCTAAGTCAGATGGATCATCATTTGTCTGTTCGCGATCTGCCAAGATCATGGCAATTCCAACAATTATTGCAATCTTTGCAAGTTCAGCAGGCTGAATCTGAAAACCTCCTGGTAGCGCTATCCAAGCTCTAGCACCATTTATTTCTGCACCAATTCCTGGAATTAAAACTAAAACTAAACCGATCACAGCAGCTAACCAGATAACTGGTGTGTAGGCACGAAGTAATCGATAATCAATTAGTGTGGTGCCATACGCTAAAAGAACTCCAATTAAAATGTTTAAGGAGTGACGCTTTAAGTAATACTCTGGGTCTAAACCATAGGATCTAAACCACTCTCGAGTGCCAGCATAAACTAGCAATGTTCCCATTGCTAATAATCCAATAACTGCAAAATTCAAAATATTATCAAAATTTGAAAAACTTAAGCGATTGGCAGAGCGGTATTTAACTGATTGACTCATTTTACGATTACACCACCAATTTTGCTGCCAGAAGTAATTGTCTTCTTTGATTCCTTTGCCGCTCTTATTAAATCTACTTTAGCAATGGTATTAGGAACACCTGAAGGAAATATAGATTTTGTTGGATCAACCTTGCCGCCGCTAACGCCAAATAAAGTGGCAAGCACATCCTTTGCAGCCACACCAGAGGTTGAAGCACCGAAGCCACCTTGGCTCACCATCATTACTGCAACATATTTAGGATCTGAAGATGGTGCATACGCTGCAAACCAAGATGTGTCATCTTTTGCACTTCCATCTGGATTTCTACCAAATACTTCAGCTGTTCCAGTCTTACCACTTACCTCAACTGGAAAACCAGAGAAAACTCCAGCAGCAGTTCCTTGCGTAACAACCATTCGAAGTGATCGATTTAGAAAATCCCAAGTACTTTGAGCCGCTTCAACTTTGCCGCCAATTTCTGGTTTAAATTCTTTGATTACCTTACCGTCAACATCAACAATTGCCCTGGCTACTTGAGGTTTATAGTAAACGCCATCGTTTGCAATGGCAGCATAAATTTCAGCTAATTTCAATGGCGTAATCAAAGTATCACCTTGACCAATTGAAAAATTAACTGCATCTCCAGCTCTAACTTTATTTCCATCTAGACAATTCTCACGAGCAATCTCAATCAAATAAGGAGTTAAATCCTGCTTTTTAGCACGGTCTTTATAATTACAAAAGAAATCCTTATTTGAGTCATACCAATCTTGCTTCCATTGGCGATCAGGTACTCGACCTTTTAATTCACTGGGTAAATCAATTCCAGTTACCTTATCGATATCAAATAATTTAGCAGCCTTAAAGAAATAATCATTTGGATTAGATTTTGGCCGCAGGCCACCATCTCTTACCCACTCATCGTAAGATATTTGATACCAAAGTGAGTCGCATGAAATAGCCATACCAACATCAAGTGGAATTCTGCCAGCTGCAACACTGCCAAAGTTCTTATAGGTCCTAGTACCGATATCAACTGTTGCAGGGCAGTCATATCTAGCATCTAATGAGTATCCTGCTTTTGCTGCTGCTAATACTGAAATTGATTTAAATGTTGAAGCCGGCGCAAATAGACCTTGGATAGGTCTAGATAATGCTGGTACACCTTTACTCTCACTAAACAAATCCTTTGCCTGCTTAACTGTTAGGCCACGTTGCCAGATTGTTGGATCATAAGTTGGATAAGAGGCCATTGCTAATACTCGACCAGTCTTTATCTCCATAACAATTGCTGCCCCAGAATCACCACGGTATCCAGATGCTTTTGCTCGGTTTATAGCATTTGCTAAAGCTTTTTCTGCGGATGCTTGTAATTTTGAGTCAATATTAGTTATTAAATTATTTCCGGCTATTGCCTTAAAGTTTTTAGACTCTTTAGTTACAACCTCTTTGCGATTTACTAGAAATGTTCGAACTCCAGGAGTGCCACGCAAAAATTCATTGTATTTAACCTCTAAACCAGATTTACCAACAACTTCATTACGGTAATAATTTTTCTCTGGATTCTTCAAGTCTTCATCGGTCACCGAACCTACATAACCTAGAACATGTGCAACATTTTCACCCTCAAGGGATGGATAACTTCGAATCGGAACTGTTTGAACTTGAATTCCAAGATATGAATCTGAATTTTCTAATACCTTAAGTGCTAAATCCTGATTGGCATTTCCTACTAG
>WLMP01000028.1 GCA_009700155.1 Actinomycetota bacterium | reverse complement strand
GGCAATTCATACTTAACATCAGATGAAAGTAGTAATTGCTGTGGCCTAGTTCCTTCACTCTTTATTGAGTTAACAACGGGTACTGGTTGAGTTATTTGATCAAAATCCTCTAACTCAACCTCATAATCTAATTCTTCTGGTTCAAACTCTTGAACTAAATCTTTCACTAATGGGGTTTCAAAGGGAGGATTTTCGCTAATTTCAAAATCATCAGCAACTAATCGCTCTGCACGCTTTGCTCGGAAATTTCCAATACCGGATGATCCAAATTTGAATAATTTTCCGATCTGTTTAAAAACTCTAGATAATGGCGTCTTAGTTATTACCAGTAAGCCGAAAATTAAAAATATAACTAGGATTGGAATAGCCAACACTTCAGTTACAACAGCAATTAATAGTGTTGAAATTGCATAACCTGCTAGCCCGCCGCCTTCTCGTATGGCTGTTGCTCCAGTACCTACTGAACCATTAACAATATGAATAAGTGATGTTGTACTAGTAAGTATTAGTAAAGTTCCGATTGTTATTCGACCTGTGTCCCCAGTTTCGTCTGGCGACCTAAATATTCGATAAGCAAAATAAATAAATATTAATGGTACTAAATATGCTAGTTGCCCTACTGCCCCAAATAAAAATGAATATGTAGCTTTGCCTAGAAAGTTTTCTAAATTAAACCAAATCCCTGCTGAAAAAATGAGTGCCAGAATAAACAAGAAAAAAGCAACTCCATCTCGCCGATGTGCTGGATCGAGTTCCTTAGATGATCGGAATATAAAGCGAATGCTATTTCCCAAAATTTTGGCAATAAATCGCCATAGGAAAGTTAATCCTCTGATTATTGGTGCAAAAATTCGAAGTTTTTTTGCTGATTTTTTCCGCTTTGCCATAATAGATAAGCCTAAAGAATAAGTTAAATACTTGCCCTAATTGGCGCGCACTTTGGGGAAAAAATTAAAAGACTTATTAATTAAACCTCAATTACTAACGGAATAATCATAGGTTTACGGCGGTGTTCCTCCCCTACCCAACTTCCTATCGTCTTGCGAACAACTTGAGATAATTGGTGAGTGCCATTGAAGCCGCCAGCAACCGCTTTACTTAGTGCTTTCTCGATATCGCCTTTAACATCATCAAATAAACTCTTATCTTCAGTAAATCCTCTTGCGTGGATATCTGGCCCAGCGACAATCTTTCCACTTTGCGAATCAATAACTACAACTACTGAGATAAATCCTTCATCTCCTAAAATTCTTCTGTCTTTGAGAGAGCTTTCAGTTATTTCACCAACACTTTGTCCGTCTACATAAACATAGCCACAGGGTATGGATCCAGAAATATCAGCATGTCCATTTGCAACATCTATTGTTATTCCATTTTCTGCAATTACAACATTGTTTTCTGATAATCCAGATTGCATAGCTAAATCAGCATTAGCTCTCATATGTCGCCATTCGCCATGTACAGGTAGAACATTTCTTGGCTTAACAATTTCATAGCAGTGTAGTAATTCACCCGCAGAGGCATGTCCTGAAACATGCACCATTGCATTTCCTTTGTGTACAACATGGGCGCCAAATCTAGTTAGCTCATTTATCACTCTATAAACTGATTTCTCATTACCTGGAATTAATGATGAAGCCAGGACTACGGTATCGCCTTTGCCAACCCTTATCTCATGATCGCCATTAGCAATACGAGAAAGTGCAGCTAGCGGTTCACCTTGAGATCCAGTACAAATCAAAACTATTTTGTCACCAAAACTATCAATATCTTTGTAGTCAACAACTAGCCCTTTAGGAACTTTTAAGTAACCTAAATCCTCTGCTAGCTTCATATTTCGAATCATTGATCTACCAACATAAGCAACTTTACGATTTGCCTCCTGCGAAGCATTTAATACCTGTTGAATACGATGAACGTGAGATGCAAATGAGGTAACAACTACTCTACGGGGAGTTTTTTCAATTGCTTCTTTAAGGGCAGGATAAATATCTTTTTCTGCAACAGTTAGTCCTGGCACATCAGCATTTGTCGAATCTACTAAGAATAGATCGACTCCTTCTTTACCTAATCTTGCAAAAGTTTCTAAATCTGTAACTTTTCCATCGAGTGGCATTTTGTCCATTTTAAAATCACCCGTATGTAAAACAACTCCAGCTGGAGTCTTAATTGCAACTGCTAAAGAGTCTGGAATTGAATGATTTACGGTAACAAACTCAAGAGTATATGGCCCAACTTTTTCAATTTGTCCAGCTTTTACTTGCGTCATTGGCGCAGTTATTCGACGTTCTTTTAGTTTTGGTGCAACAAAAGCCAATGTTAATTGCGAACCAATTATCCGAATATCACTTCGTTCTCGAAGTAGGTATGGAACTGCACCAATATGGTCTTCATGTCCGTGCGTTAAGAAAATAGCCTCAATATCATCCATTCGATCTTTAATGTAAGAAAAATCTGGCAAAATTAAATCAATACCAGGTTGATCATCGCCAGGGAACAAAACTCCACAGTCAACAATTAATAATCGTCCTTCATACTCAAATACGGTCATGTTACGGCCGATTTCACCTAGACCGCCTAATGCAACAATACGAAGAGTTTTTTTAGCTAGCTTAGTTGGATAAGGAAGTCCTGGATGAGGATGGTTCATCTAATTACTTTAATTTAACGCCGCCAGATTGAAGATCAATTTTTAACTGTGCAATTTGTGATTCAGTTGCATCTACAAGCGGCAATCTAGTAAATCCTCCTGGTAGACCCATTAGATTTAACGCAGCCTTTGTGAGTATTGCTCCTTGAGTGCGAAATGTGCCAGTAAATACTGGAAGCAGTTGTTGGTGAATCTTAAGTGCTGTATTTGAATCTCCAGAAAACCAAGCATCTAACATAGCGCGAAGTTGTGTACCAACTGTATGCCCGCAAACAGAAACAAATCCAACTGCACCAACTGAAAGCAGCGGTAGGTTCAAAATATCATCGCCGGAATAAACTGGAATTTCACATCTTTTTATAACCCAGGAAGTCGCTGCTGGATTTCCCTTAGCATCTTTTAATGCTGCAATATTTTTATGCTCTGATAACTTTACAATTGTGTCTGATTCAATTTCAATTCCAGTTCTTCCTGGAATGTCATACAGCATTACTGGTAAATCTGTTGCATCAGCCATTGCAGTGAAATGGGCATAAATGCCAGCCTGTGGTGGTTTGTTGTAGTACGGAGTTACTACTAGTAATCCATCTGCTCCAGATTTAGCTGCGCGTTTTGCTTGTTCAATAGAATGTGAAGTCTCGTTATTTCCAGCACCAGCAATAATCTTAATTTTATCTCCAACAACTTTACGAACTATTTTTATGATCTGATCTTTCTCATCATCAGAAGTTGTTGGCGCCTCACCTGTTGTGCCATTAACTGCAATTCCATCATGTCCAGATGCGACAAGGTGTGAAGCAATTTTCTCTAATCCTGCCCAATCAATTTCACCACTCTTTGTAAATGGCGTAACCATTGCGGTAATTAATCTGCCAAATGGTGGCGTGATTTGCATGGACTAAGGCTACCTCTTATTTATGGTGCTATGCGACCAGATTTTTGAAATGCTCCGTATGTAATCGGCATTAACTTGGCGAACTCGGCTTCCATCTTCTCCGCAACCATCTCAATCTCTCGCTGAGGGTAGGAAGGAAAATATGAACCTTCTCTTGCGGTTCTAAGTGATAAGAAATTCATAAGAGCTCTTGCATTCATAGTCACATACATTGATGAGTAGAGGGTTACTGGTAGAACTGCTCTAGCAACCTCACGTGCCACACCAGCTGATAACATCTTTTGATAATTTTTGTATGCAAGATTGCAGGTCTCTTTTATTGCATCAACTGTAACTTGGTGCTGTTCTTCTGTACCGTCAATAAATGTATATGCGCCAGCTTTTCCAATTTGAACTAATTTTCTATCCTTGCTTGGGATGTAAAAAACTGGTTTGAGTTCACGGTATCTTCCACTTTCTTCATTGTATGAAGCAATTCGATGGCGCATAAACTCACGAAAAACAAAAATTGGTGCTGAGATAAAAAAAGTCATTGATGTATGTTCAAAGGGTGAACCATGACGCTCTCGAGCTAGATAATTTATAAGCCCTTCAGATTTTGATGCATCAGCGCCCACATCTTCAAGAGACTTATCACCTGCCGTTGAAACTCTGGCTGCCCAAATTACATCAGCATCACTTGCGCTAGATTTAACTAGCTCAACCGACATATCGTCTCTAAAAATGATCTCATCACTCATGAACGCGACCCTATCTTTGGTGATTGAGGATTGGCTGGATTAAAGTGTCGGCGTGTCAATAAAACCTAAAAATGATGCTGTAGCGCGAACATCTCTGAGTGTTGCCTTCACTGTTGGACTCTATGGCGCAGCTTTTGGGGCAGCAGGCGTGACGGCTGGATTCACAATCCTTCAAACCTGCCTACTATCCATTTTGCTTTTTTCTGGTGCATCTCAATTTGCTGTTGTTGGAATTATGGGAGCTGGCGGATCTGCAATAAGTGCAATTGCAACTGCAACGTTACTAGGATTTAGAAACGCACTATATGGATTACAGATGGCACCTATTCTAAAAGTCACTGGACTAAAAAGAATACTTTCAGCCCAAATTACAATTGATGAATCAACAGCAGTATCGACTCTGCAAGAAAATGATGTAGATAGAAAACGGGGATTTTATCTAACTGGAATTGGCGTGTATATTTTTTGGAATCTTTTCACATACCTAGGTGCACTTGGCGCCAGCGCAATTGGTGATCCAGCTGTTTGGGGATTAGATGCTGCAGTACCGGCAGCATTCTGTGGACTTGTATGGCCAAGACTTAAAGATAAGAAACAATTTTTAATTTCAGCTCTAGCAATAGTTTTAGCCCTATCGCTAACCCCGATTACTGCGGCTGGAATTCCAATTATTACAACTGTGCTGCTAGCGATTATTTTTGGGTGGAAAAAATGAGTGCGATTTGGATAGCGGTAATTGGCTCAAGTATTACCGCATTTTTAAATAAATATATTGGTCATAGTGTTCCAGAAAAATGGCTTGACCGACCAAGATTTAAGAGAATTAATACCCTGGTTCCGATAGTTCTACTTAGCGCTCTCGTTGGCGTTCAAACCTTTGCCACGAAAAAAGAGATAGTAATCGACCAAAGATTTGCAGGCGTATTAGTAGCTTTAATTGCTCTAAAGTTAAAGGCATCTTTTCCAATAGTTGTAGCCTCTGCAGCTATAACCTCAGCAGCAATTTACAATTTATTTTAAAGCTTCTTTAACGCTTCTAGTTTTTCCTTAAGAGCTGCATCTGAAGGTTCAGTTAAGTGTGTTCCATCAGAAAAAATGATTACAGGAATAGAGCGCATACCACCATTAATTTCAATGACTTTATCAGATGCACTAGCATCAGCCTCTACATCAATATAGTTATACTCAACATTATTTGAATCTAAAAACTTCTTAGATCTGCGGCAATCGCTGCACCACTCTGCGCCATACATTGTTATGTCACTCATTTTATTCCTCCCATATAGTTCTCAAGACCAATTGTTAGCCCTGGAAATTTAACAACATTTCTAATTCCAATCAGAACACCAGGCATAAAGCCAGATCTATTTATTGAGTCATGTCTAATTGTTAATGTCTCGCCAGCATCTGAGAATACAACTTCTTGGTGAGCAACATATCCATGTCCTCTAATTGAATGCACAGGGACATCACCTACTTTGGCACCTCTTGCCCCTGGCAGAGAAGAAATTGTTGCATCTGGCATATTTGCTTTATTACTTTCTTTTCTGGCAGCAGTAATCATCTCAGCTGTTCTTACTGCAGTCCCTGATGGTGCATCAATCTTGTTTGCGTGGTGCATTTCGATAATCTCTGCACTTTCGAAATACTTAGCTGCTGTTTGGGAAAACTGCATCATCAGGACTGCACCTAATCCAAAATTTGGGGCTATTAAAGCACCAACTTTTGGTTGCTTACTTAGTAGGGTTTTTAAATGCTCTATTTTTTTATCATCAAATCCGGTAGTTCCAACAACTACATGTATGCCATTATTTATTGCAAACTCTAAATTCTTCATAACTGAGTCTGGAGTTGTAAAGTCAACGATTATTTCTGTGCCTGTTTGGATTAATTTATCAAGGGCATCTTCGATATCAAGTGCTGCGCTCAAAGTTAAATCAGTTGCAGCATTAATTGCTGCCACAGCCTCTGTTCCCATTCTGCCTTTGGCACCTAGTACTGCAACCTTCATGAAATTAACCTTTCGAATTTACTTCTAGATCTGAATGGTCCCACAACCGCTAGCGTAGGAGATGTAGGCAGAGTTTTGCGGGCAATTTCCTTGATTTGCTCTGGTGTTACGTTTGCGACCTCTCGAAGAATTTCATCAAAGCTAAGGACTTGTCCATAAACCAATTCACTTTTGCCAATTCGGGTCATTCTAGAGCCGGTATCTTCCTGGCTTAGAACCAATGCCCCAGATACTGCTCCTTTTGCCCTTTCTATCTCTTCGTGAGTTAAACCTTTTTCGGCAATATCAAAAAGGATGGATTGAATAATTGTGATTGACTCTTCAGCTTTTTCTGGTTTACACCCAACATAAAATGATAAAACTCCACTGCCAGAAAATTGCTGGCTATAAGCGTAGGTTGAGTACGCAAGTCCACGTTTTTCTCGAATTTCTTGGAATAACCTAGATGACATTCCACCACCAATAGCTGAAGACAAAATACTTAATGCGAATCTGCTCTTATCTTCGCGCGCAACTCCAGGAACGCCATAGATTATGTGAGCTTGCTCAGTTTTCTTGTCTAAGAGTGTAACTTTTCCTTTGCCAGCAACTTTAACCTGCGGTGAAGAACGTACCTTGAACTCTCTCTTTGGTTGGTCAAGAAATCCATCTTTACTTAAGGCATCTTCAACCATCTGAACAACTTTTTTATGTTTAACATTTCCAGCTACAGCAACAACTAAATCCTCAGGTTTATACCTATTCTTATAATAATTAAATACAGTACTTCTACTCATATTCTTAATTGATTTTATACTTCCTAAAATTGGGCGTCCTAGTGGAGTATCTCCATAGTATTTTTCAAGAAAAAGATCATGAATTAAATCGCTAGGGTCATCATCACGCATTGCGATCTCTTCTAGCACTACTTTGCGCTCAGCATCAACATCTGCCGGCCTAACAACTGATGAGGTAATTAAATCACTAATAACATCAACAGCCAGTGGAAGATCTTTATCAATTACTCGGGCATAGAAGCAGGTGTACTCTTTTGAAGTAAATGCGTTAGTTTCTCCACCAACTGCTTCAATTGATGATGAAATCTCAAGTGATGTTCTTTTCTTGGTTCCTTTAAATAATAGGTGTTCTAGAAAGTGTGAAGCTCCCGCAGTTGAATTAGATTCATCACGGGAGCCAACATTGACCCAAATACCAAAAGCTGCAGAACGAACAGATTTTTCTTCTTCAGTGACTATTCGAAGGCCACTTGGTAAGACTGTTCTAGCCAAATTACTCTGACTTAGCTTCTTCTGGAAGATTTGCTGGAACTAAAGAGTATTTACCTTTCGGATCAATCTCATTAATTACAACTTCAATCTTCTCGCCAACCTTCATTACTTCTTCAAGGTTTTCAATTCGCTTTCCACCATGCATCTTGCGAATTTGCGAGATGTGTAACAAACCATCTTTTCCAGGTGCAAGGTTTACGAATGCACCAAAGGTAGCTAATTTAACGACAGAGCCGTTGAATTTATCACCAACAGAAAGTTGAACCGGATTTGCAATCGCATTAATTTGTGCTTTTGCAGCCTCTGCGGCAGAACCTTCAGTAGCGCCGATGTAAATGGTTCCATCATCTTCAATAGTTATATCAGCTCCAGTTTCATCCTGAATCTGATTAATCATTTTGCCCTTTGGTCCAATAACTGCACCAATCATGTCGACTGGTACCTTTATTGAAATAATTCTTGGTGCAAGAAGTGACATTTCATCTGGCGTAGCAATTGCCTGATTCATAACTTCTAGAATTGCTAATCTGGCTTCTTTAGCTTGTAGTAGTGCCGCAGATAAAACAGAGGCAGGAATTCCATCTAACTTGGTATCAAGTTGAAGTGCGGTAACAAATTCCTTTGTACCTGCAACTTTGAAATCCATATCTCCAAATGCATCTTCTGCGCCCAAAATATCAGTTAATGCTACATACTCAGTTTTTCCATCAACTTCATCTGAGATTAAGCCCATTGCAATTCCAGCAACTGGTGCTTTAAGAGGAACTCCGGCATTTAGTAGTGACATTGTTGATGCACAAACTGAACCCATTGAAGTTGATCCATTTGAACCTAATGCCTCAGAAACTTGGCGGATTGCATATGGAAACTCTTCGCGCGTTGGTAGTACTGGGACTAATGCACGTTCTGCAAGAGCTCCATGCCCAATTTCACGACGCTTTGGTGAGCCAACTCTTCCTGTTTCACCAACTGAATAAGGTGGGAAATTGTAATTATGCATATATCGCTTGTGATCTTCAGGTGAGAGCGTATCTAACTGCTGCTCCATCTTTAACATATTCAAAGTTGTGATTCCCAAAATTTGGGTTTCTCCTCTTTCGAATATTGCAGATCCATGAACTCGAGGAATAACCTCTACTTCAGCTGTTAATGCACGAATATCTCGCAAGCCCCGACCATCTATACGAATCTTCTCTCGTAATACTCTTTGTCGTACTAATTTCTTAGTTACTGAGCGAAGTGCTGCTGATATTTCTTTAACTCTTTCTGGAAAATCAGTAGTGATTTTTTCTGTAACTGCACTATTGATCTCATTTAATTTCGTCTCGCGCTCCTGCTTACCGGCAATTGTTAAAGCCTTAGCTAGGTCATCTTTTGCAGCTTTTTCAACAACTGCATAGATATCCTCTTGGTAATCAAGAAACACTGGAAATTCACCAGTTGGCTTTGCTGCTTGCTTTGCCAATTTAATTTGCGCTTCGCAAAGAACCTTAATAAATGGCTTAGCAGCCTCAAGGCCTTGACCGACAATTTCCTCAGTTGGCACAGTTGCGCCACCCTTAATTAATTCAATTGTCTTTACTGTTGCTTCTGCCTCAACCATCATAATTGCAACATCATTATCTGATATGCGACCGGCTACAACCATATCAAAGACTGCTTTTTCTAAATCAGAGTGATTTGGGAAAGCAACCCATTGGCCCTCAATTAATGCAACGCGAACGCCACCAATTGGTCCAGAGAATGGTAAGCCAGCAAGCTGTGTCGACATAGATGCAGCATTGATTGCAATCACGTCATACATATGATCTGGATTTAAAGCCATTACGGTTACAACAATTTGTACCTCATTACGTAAACCTTTTATAAAAGATGGACGTAGTGGGCGATCAATTAAACGACAAGTAAGGATTGCATCCTCGGAAGGACGTCCTTCGCGTCGGAAAAATGATCCTGGTATTTTTCCAGCAGCATACATTCGCTCTTCCACATCAACAGTTAGTGGGAAGAAATCAAATTGATCCTTTGGATTCTTTGATGCAGTAGTTGCAGAAAGCAACATGCTGTCATCATCTAAATAAACAACAGCGGTTCCTGCTGCTTGCCGAGCTAGTCGACCTGTTTCAAAGCGGATCTCCCGCTTTCCGAATTTACCGTTATCGATTTTGGCAACGGCTGATTGAACATCTTGACCCTCCATGGGTCATCTCCATTTCTCAACACTTTATACAAGAGAATGGATCTTCGATCGAAGTTCACGGAAAATCGTTTTCCGGAAACCACTACCGAGGACCAAAACTCTCAACAATAAAGTTTTTTGCTGATTTTATTTATCTGCGAAGATCGAGCTTTTCGATAATCGCTCTATAGCGCTCAATATCTGTCTTGGCGAGGTACTGCAAAATCCGACGACGCTTACCGACCATCAATAACAAACCACGACGGTTGTGATGATCCTTCTTATTTGTCTGCAAATGTTGTGTTATCTCATCAATACGCTTTGAAAGAAGTGCTACCTGTGTTT
>WLMP01000027.1 GCA_009700155.1 Actinomycetota bacterium | reverse complement strand
TCAATTAATCCTCGCTTGCCCCCTAGGGCAGATACCACCTTGTCTTTATCTTCATTATGCCCTTGATAACTCATGTACCAGTTGATCCAAACCCACCAGTTGATCGTTCAGATCCAGGTAGATCTTGCACCTCAATAAACTCTGCGCGTTCAACCTGCTGAATTACTAATTGGGCAATTCGATCACCTTTTTTAAATGAAATAGATTCTTTTAAATCATGATTAATTAAAATTACCTGTAGTTCACCTCGGTAGCCAGCATCAACAGTGCCTGGGGTGTTAACAATTGAAATACCATGTTTAATTGCTAATCCAGATCTTGGATGAACTAATGCCACAAAACCATTAGGCAGTGCAATGCTAATTCCAGTAGGTACTAAAACTCGCTCCCCTGGTTTAAGCGTTAGGTCAATTCGAGTACACAAATCAGCTCCGGCATCGCCTGCCTTTGCATATGAAGGTAGCGGAATATCAGGATCTAGCCTTTTTATTAATACTTCTTTCATGGGTTGATATCAAAATCTGGATCGACAAATGCCATTAACTCTGGGTGCTTAACTAAATGGTCTTTATATTGGGCAGTTAAGTTTTTAATAAAATGCTCCATAGGTACTGCAATAAACAATGCTGAAGCCTTCACTGCAATCTCCCCTGTTGGTGAATCTAATCTACCCTCTGCTTGAGTATAAATTTTTCGACCCGCCTGTCCAGTAATTCGGGCATCAATATAAAGTGTTCTTCCCATTGGAACTGGGAGTAAAAAGTCAGTCTCTAATCTTCCCGTTACAGCTGGTGTTCTAATCAACCACATTAACTTTCCTAATGCTTCATCAAATGCCAGCGATAGTAAACCGCCATGAGCAAGCCCAGGAGCTCCTTGATGGTTTTCAGTAACTGTAAATTTCCCAGTTAGATCTAAACCAGTACCAGCAATTGCAAGTAAATGTAATCCGGTTTGGTGAAGTTCACCACAACCAAAGCAGTGACCAAAGTGTGATGGAATTTGTGAACCAACCGCAGGTGCTTTTAAATGCCGAGTAGGCATAACTGCATCATCTGGCGGAGTGGTTGTGGCAATACGACTCATTACCAAAGCGTATCCTTACTACCATGGCTAGATCTAATCGAAAAACAGAGTTCGCAGAGCGAATTAGTTGGCCGGTATCACTTTGGGCATTTTTAGGGGTGATGGTGGGCTCAATCTTTCTGACCTTCTGGGCGCCATTTAACTTTCTCTTCGCCTCAACTGTGACCATAGTATTTATCGCTGCTCTAATTTATGCCCATTACAAAAGTAGGTTAGATATTGTGGTAATCAACGGTTGGCTATATGTTGGTAACGCTAAAATTGAGATGAAATATATTAAAAGCGCAAAAGAATTAAATAAAAAACAGTTACTAAAAATACGTGGTCCAGCCGCAGATCCAGCAGCATTTAATGCCACCCGCTATTGGATTAAAACTGGGGTTAAAGTTGAACTAAAGGACAAGGCCGATCCCACGCCATACTGGTTAATTTCTAGTAGAAAAGCAAAAGCACTTGCAGATTGCCTCAATTAATCGCAATCCCTGCAAACTGCTTTAGGACCTTCACCCTTAGCGCGCTGATTAATATGTTTAACTAAGAAGCATTTAGAACAAGTAAATTCATCCTCTTGTTTAGGTACTACCTTTACCGCTAGCTCTTCACCAGATAAATCAGCACCTGGTAACTCTAAGTTTTCAGCAGCCTCAGCTTCATCAATATCAACCTGTCCAGATTGAGCATCAGCTCTTCTAGCTTTTAACTCTTCAAGTGATTCTTCATGTAACTCTTCATCGGTTTTTCGGGGGGTGTCATAATCGGTTGCCATCATCCACCTCCTTATAAATTCTTAAATCATTGACTTGGGATTTATATCCCAACTGGGCGGATAATCCCCTATAACTTAGGTATGTACCTAATCAACACGGGGCGTGTCGGAATTATTCCGCTTCTAATTCCCGTGTGCGACGCTCAGCCTCAGATCTGCGCCACTTTGCTATCTCGCCATGATTTCCAGAAAGCAATATCTCAGGAACATCAAGACCGCGCCAAGATGCTGGTTTTGTGTAATTTGGATACTCAACCAAACTCTCATCTTTATTACCGGCAATTGAATGTGACTCTTCCTTTAATGAATCGGGATTGCCTAAAACTCCAGGCAATAATCTTGCAACTGCTTCGATAATTACCATAGCCGCTACCTCACCACCGCCTAAAACATAATCACCAATTGAAACCTCATGCACCTTATAGTTTTTCTGCTGCATGTAATACTTTCCAACTCTGGCATCAATTCCCTCATAGCGACCGCAGGCAAAGATGATCTGCTTACTTTTTGAAAATTCATATGCCATTTTTTGATTAAATTTCTTGCCAGCTGGAGTCAAAATTACTAGATCAATCTGATCTGCATCGCTACTAATTTGATCAATTGCATCTCCCCAAGCCACAGGTGACATAACCATGCCTGCACCGCCACCATATGGGGTGTCATCAACTGAGTGATGCACATCAGTTGTTTGATCTCTTAAATCGTGAATGTTTATCGCCAATAATCCCTTATCTTGCGCTTTGCCAAGTAGTGATAACTTTAATGGTGAAAGATACTCAGGGAAAATAGATATTAAATCAAAGCGCAACATCTAATAGCCCTTCCGGTGGATCTACAACGATTTTCTTATTCTCAATATCAATCGAGTCAATTATTGCCTTTACCATTGGTATTAACACCTCTCTACCTTGGTAATCAACTGCTAATAAATCCTGCCCTGGTAGGGCAACAACTTCAGTTACTGGTCCAAGAGGTTGGCCTGACTTTAAAAATACATTAGAGCCAATTAGTTGTTGATAGTGATACTCACCCGGTGCTAGATCTGAAGTATCAACTTGGGCAGAAAGTAATTGGTCTTTCAAATCTTCTACTTGGTTTCTATCAGCTATGCCCTCAAAAGTTAGAAGGAGTACTTGATTATGCCAGCGGTATGACTTAACAATTAACTCACTGCCATTATCTAGTTTTAACTTACTACCTACGGCAAATCTTTGATCAGGATTATCGGTACGAACCTCGATTGTTGCTTCACCAAGAACTCCATGTGCGCGGCCGATACGACCTACGACAAGTTGCAAATTAACGAACCTCGTCTGCCTCAATTAGATCAACACGAACAGATCTTCCTGCAAGTGCACTGACGACTGTACGCAAAGCTTTAGCAGTTCGGCCATTGCGACCAATTACCTTGCCAATATCCTCTGGATGAACTCTGACCTCTAAAGTGGTTCCACCACGTGAACTTTTCTCAGTGATTACGACCTCTTCAGGATTATCAACAATTCCTTTAACTAAATGCTCAAGTGCTTCGTCAATCATTACTACTCTTTTTTATCCGTATCAGTTGCAGTCTCTTCAACTGCTACTGCAGGTACAACTACTACCTCTTCGGCAACAGCTTCGGCAACTGGAGCTACTGGCTCTGCTGCTTCGCCAACAACTGGTACTTCAACTTTTTTGCTAACAACTGGCGGTACATACTCTGGCTCAACAATGATTTCGCCATCTGCACCACGACGCTCTTTAATCTTTGTTGCCTTACCAGTTAACTTACGTAGGTAGTAAAGCTTTGCACGGCGAGCTGATCCATGACGAGTAATTTCAATTCTTTCGATTACTGGAGTGTGTACTGGGAATGTACGCTCAACGCCAACGCCATAAGAAATTTTACGGATTGTAAATGATTCACGAATTCCAGAACCAGAACGTGCAATAACTACACCTTGGAAAACCTGGATACGACTCTTATTACCTTCGATAACGCGAACGTGAACTTTTAGCTCATCTCCGGAACGAAAAGATGGAATGTCTTTACGTAATGAGGCGGCATCAACTACATCTAACACGTTCATGTTTTGTCCTAATCGCTAAATTTAATGTCAATCAATAAGTTTGAATGAACCCGTATCTTGCCACAGCAGGGGTGGTTAGATCAATTTGAGTTCAAAGTAAGGGTAGAAGGGCAGCATGTAGGGCAGCTCCCGCGCATACAACAAGATCACCATCGGGTAAGCCACCTGATCGGCCAGAAATTTTTGCACCCGCCTCTGTCGCAATTAATCCACCTGCGGCTATGTCCCACTCCTTTAGTGACTCTTCAAAGTAAGCATCAAGGGCGCCCATTGCGACATAACATAAATCAACTGCAGCTGCACCATTTCTTCTTAAGTCTCTAATTTGTGGTAATAATTTAGAAACTACTTCACCTTGAGCAATTCTTGAATTTAAGTTGTAAGAAAAACCAGTCGAAATTAAAGCATTCTCTAACTTAACTGGGTTATTACATTTTATTTTCTTTCCGTTATATGTTGCGCCTTCAGATCTGACTGCACTCCATAATGCATTAATGGTTGGGGCATAAACCACTCCCACCACAACACCTTCCTTATCTTTGGCTGCAATTGATACATTCCACCCAGGTAAGCCATAAAGATAATTAACAGTGCCATCAATTGGATCAATCACCCATGTAATTCCGGACTTACTTTGCCTAGCAGCACCCTCTTCACCAATAATTCCATCATCTGGCCTTTGCGCTAATAGAAGTTTCACAATCATCTCTTCAGCCTGTTTATCCATTTGGGTTGCAAAATCAACTGCTGAACTTTTCTCAGTTAAGGTGAAGGAATCAGGTCGGTTCATTAACAGGCTACCGGTCGCCCGAGCAACTGATTCAGCCAATTTTAATAATTCTGCGCCCACCGGGTTATCTAATCATGAGAATGCCAATGCTTCTGCGTGTGTGGCATATTTATCTCACCTATTAACTATGGCAATCTACTCTCATGAGTGAACCAACCGATCTACGCCTGGTGGGCAGATCCTCCGATGGAGCTGAACTTGAGTTGGTCGACCAATCTGGAAATAAATTTAATTTACGAATTAGTGACACACTCCGTGCAAATGTTAATCAACCAAGACTTTCTGCTGTCTCTGATTTTAATGAGGTTGTGACTACTACTGTTAAAGAGGTGCAGGCCAGATTACGATCTGGTGAAAGCATTGATGCCATCTCTAGAACTACCGATTGGTCAATTGAGAAGATTGAAAATTACGCAGGTCCAATACTGCAAGAGCGAGCATTTATTATTTCACAAGCACTTGCAACCCAAGTTCGACGTGAACCACATGCACCATATTTAGAGACTGCTGTTGCAAATCAATTAGCTCCAAGAGGAGTTGATATGGCTTCAGTTGAATGGAATACCTATCGTCAACCTGATGGGAATTGGAATTTAACTCTTTACTACCCACTACGTGATGGCTCACCAGGAGATCCAAAAGGTGAGGCAGTTTGGTTATTTAATTTAGGTCGAAGAGCATTATCAGCACATGATGATGGTGCCAGGTGGATAGGTGGCGAAGCTAAACTAAAACAGCCTGTTCAAACTTATGGAAATGTTCCACAAACTGATGCGCCAAGATTAGTTTCAATTAAAGAAGAGGTTGCCCCTTACTCACCAACTCCATTATCGGTAGTTGATGAAGTTGATGAAGAGGCTAAAAAAGATGGTGTGACAAGAAGAATCAAAATTCCTTCTTGGGATGACATTATGTTTGGTAAAAAGGATGAGGATTAAGCAAGTAGTAAAGGTATTTGAACTTCAATATCTGTAAGTCCACCATGGTGACCCGCCATTGAACTTTCCTCTCTTACTCTAGCTGGATCAATAATAATTAAGTCATTATTAGGAATAGCAATTAGATCTCCCATTCGATCAGTTGCATCCTCACTAACAATCTGACCAAACAACCCAGAAGTAATTGCCTCAGTTTTACTTAAGATACTTACTTTATTACCAAAAAACTCTCGCCACTGACTAATCGTTTCATTCTCTGATCCAGCAGTTATATAGATATGCCTTGCTCTTGGTTCTCCCCCAATTAAACTTACATTTTCTAATAACTTATTATCTTCTCCCAGGACAACTTGTTCGGTGCTATTTACCATGCCATGATCTGAAGTAACCCAAACTCTGGTTGACTTAGGCACAGATTCAATAACTTTAGAGATAAATTCATTTACTTGTTGCAAAGCAGTTAACCATTTATCAGAACCAACGCCATCGCTGTGGCCTGCTGAATCTAAAGTATTTAGGTATGTGTAAACAAAGGATGGTTGTGGCTTTAATGCCGATGCAATTGCAGTAACCATCTCATCAATTCCATTAGCGCCTACATACTTTGCTCCTCTTAATGCTGCCTGAGTAAAACCACTTCCTTCATATCTTTTGGCCGCTACATGAGTGACAGAGATTGAATTATTTACAGCTCGCTCAAAAAGTGTTGAGGTTTTTTGCCACATAACTGGATCAACCCGCTCATCCCACTTAAGTGCATTTAGTAATCGATTATCACTTCTTGGAACCCTTACGGTGTAGCCGAGCATGCCATGAATTCCAGGCAGCACTCCAGTACCAAGTGTAGACAAGCTAGTTGCAGTAGTTGATGGAAAATTTGTATATAAATTCTTATAAGATTTTAAATGGCTAAATACTGAAAATTGATCTGCATACTTTCCAAGAGCATCTTGACCCATGCCATCAATTAAAATTAAGCACTCCCGCATACCGCCTTGGCCTAGGCTTAAAGTATCGGTGGTATCTGGCAGCGATAATGAGTTAAAGATTGAGTTTGTAAGATCGGCTAATCCAAATTTAATTTCACTCAATTAGTTAGATTCTCCTGTGCATAGATTTGCATAGCCTCTGCCATAAACTCAGCACAGCCTGGAGCGTACTTATCGTAATTTATAGAAAATCTAGAATCTTCAACATACATTTTCCCAAGTCCAATATAAGCATCCTTATTTGGTTTCCAAAAAACACTTACCCAGTTGAAATGGACCTTAATTAAGCTTTGAACCTCATTAGATGAGGCTGCTTTTTGCATTACAAATGCATCAGCCACATTCTTTATGTTTTCATCACCCAACTCAAAGAGTTTTTTCTGATCGGCTTTACTCATTGATTTCAATTTTAAATTGCTCTCTACATACTCTTTTGGCCATCTACTTTCGGCCTCTTTGGCATATGAATTATTTGCAATCATGCCTAAAGATTAGCATTTTGCTAAAAGTATCGAGATTATGGCTTGTCGTAACCAGTAATTACGATTTCTCTTGGCAAGATACGCCTTATGGCTAAAACTCCAAAGGTGGCAACTCCTAAAGCAGGCGAGAATCCAGGCCGAATTATTGATATTGATGTTGCATCTGAGATGTCAGAATCTTTTCTGGAGTATGCATACTCAGTTATTTACTCACGAGCTTTACCAGATGCTAGAGATGGTTTAAAGCCTGTGCAGCGCCGAATACTGCATCAGATGAATGAAATGGGATTACGTCCAGATAAAGGACATGTTAAGTGCGCAAGAGTTGTTGGCGATGTTATGGGAAAGCTTCACCCACATGGTGATGGTGCAATTTATGATGCAATGGTTCGCATGGCACAAAGTTTTTCTATGCGATTGCCATTAATAGATGGACATGGAAATTTTGGTTCTCTAGATTCTGGACCAGCAGCAATGCGTTATACCGAATCACGTCTAGCACCAAGTGCAATGATGATGGTGGATGAATCAGATGAAGATACAGTTAATTTTGGAGCTAATTACGATGGCCAGATTTTAGAGCCACAAGTGCTACCAGCTGCATTTCCTAATTTATTAGTAAATGGTGCAACTGGAATTGCAGTAGGTATGGCTACAAATATGGCACCACATAATTTAGGTGAAGTAATTGCAGCCGCCAAGCACTTAATGGAAAATCCAAAAGCAACTTTAAAGCAATTAATGAAAATTGTGCCAGGACCTGATTTCCCAACTGGTGGTCACTTAGTTGCAACTGAAGGCATTGCAGATGCTTATGCAAATGGGCGCGGTTCTTTTAAAGTTAGAGCAACTACCGTGATTGAGAAAATTACCGCGAGAAAACAAGGCATAGTTATTACTGAACTGCCATACAACATTGGGCCTGAAAAAATTGTTGAAAAAATAGCTGACCTAGTAAAAGCTAAAAAGATTCAAGGTATTTCAGATATTGTGGATTTATCTGATGGTCAATCTGGTACCAAGGTAGTAGTTGAGATTAAAAATGGTTATGAGCCGGCTGAAGTTTTGGAACATCTATATCGATTAACTCCGATGGAGGATGCCTTTTCAATAAATGCAGTGGCACTAGTTGAAGGAAAACCTTTAACCCTTGGCCTAAAGGATTTATTGCAGGTCTTTATCGATCATCGCATTGAGGTAGTAAAGCGTAGATCAATATTTAGAAAAGCTAAGGCACAGAGTCGATTAAATCTTGTTGATGGATTATTAAAAGCGATCGTTGATATCGATAAGGTAATCAAGCTGATCAGATCTAGTGAAGATGCCAATGTGGCCAAAGCCGGGTTGATTAAGACATTTAAATTAAGTGATGAGCAGGCAACCTACATTTTGGATATGCCACTTCGCAGATTAACCAAAATGAGCAAAATTGAACTTGAGAATGAGGCCAAAGAATTAAAGGCTACAATCGCCACCTTAACTGCAATCCTGAAAACTGAGGAAAGCATCAAAGCTAAAGTGTCCGAGGAGCTAACAGATATTGAAAAGAAGTATGCCTCACCGCGTCGCACTCGCCTTGTTGCTTAAGCAACATTGATCTCAACTAACGCCCTAGAGCTTCGTGCTGCTGCCAGATTACTGGTAAAAGATGTCTCGGTCAGAATCAATCACGGTGATCGAATTGGTTTTGTAGGTAGAAATGGTGCTGGCAAATCAACTTTGGCAAAAGTTTTAGCTGGTGAAAATATGCCAGCAGGTGGCGCAGTTAATCGAAGCGGAAAAATTGGATATCTGCCGCAAGATCCTAGAACTGGTGAGGATCAAGGAACAGTAATTGATCGTATCCTTTCAGTACGCGAGTTAGATTTAATTGCAAAAAGAATGCGCGCTGTAGAAGAAGAGATGGCAACTTCGCAAGGTAAAGAGTTAGAAAAAGCAATGGAGCGATACACCCGAGTAGAGCATGAGTTTTCTGCTGCTGGTGGATATGCCGCAGCAGCTGAAGCTGAAGCAATTGCCTCCTCATTAGGAGTTCCAAATAATCTATTTGATCAAGAGTTAAGTGCCTTATCTGGCGGTCAGCGCAGAAGAATTGAATTAGCCAGAATTTTGTTCTCCGGAGCTGAAACCTTAATTCTGGATGAGCCAACTAACCACTTAGATGCAGACTCGATTGTTTGGTTAAGAGAGTTTTTGCTCAAGTACCCAGGCGGATTAGTAATTATTAGCCACGATGTTAACTTGATTGAAACTGTTGTTAATAAGGTTTTCTATCTAGATGCTAACCGAAACGTAATAGATGTATACAACATGACTTGGAAAAATTACTTATTACAGCGCGAGGCAGATGAGCATCGAAGAAAACGTGAGCGAGCAAATGCTGAAAAGAAGGCTGAAATTTTGCAAAAGCAGGGTGAAAAGATGCGAGCAAAAGCAAGTAAGGCAAGTGTTGCCCAAGGCATGCTAAGACGAGCTGAAAAATTAAGAAGTGGTTTAGAAGAGGTAAGAAAAGTTGATCGAGTAGCAAAACTTAGATTTCCAACACCTGCTCCTTGCGGAAAAACCCCAATTACCGCAAGTGAATTATCTAAATCCTATGGCTCACTTGAAATCTTTACAGATGTGGAGTTAGCAATTGATAAGGGATCTCGTGTAGTAATCCTTGGCTTAAATGGTGCTGGCAAAACAACTTTACTTAGAATTCTAGCCGGTGACTTAGAGCCAGATACTGGTCATGTAGAGGCTGGTCACGGTTTAAAAATAGGTTACTACGCTCAAGAGCATGAGACCTTAGATTATGAGCGAACAGTTTTAGAGAATATGTTAAGTGCAACTAAAGATATAAGAGAGCCTGAAGCAAGAAATGTTCTAGGTTCATTTTTATTCACCGGTGATGATGTTCATAAGCAGGTTAAAGTACTAAGTGGTGGTGAAAGAACTAGATTAGCTCTAGCCCTACTGGTAGTTAGTGCGGCAAATGTATTGCTATTAGATGAGCCAACAAATAACTTAGATCCAGCT